>CAZRNJ010000205.1:0-4840 GCA_964601385.1 uncultured Bacteroidales bacterium
GGTGATACCGTTTTCGTGGTTCAGTTTTTGCATAATATCAATGAGTGTTTCGGCCGATTTTGAATCGAGGTTAGCCGTGGGTTCGTCGGCCAGAACAAATGTTGGTTTGGACGCTAGCGCACGGGCTACAGCCACACGCTGTTGCTGACCGCCCGACAGTTTGGCCGGCCGGCTATCCATCCTGTCTGCCAGCCCTACGGCGCGCAGCAACTCGCTGCTGCGTGCATGCCGCTCCTTTGCCGGAACACCTTGCAGAAACATAACAAATTCGGTGTTTTCACGCGCTGTAAGCACGGGCAGGAGGTTGTATGCCTGAAAGACAAAACCAATATTCCGCATACGAAAATCAATCAGCTTGGATGGTTTAAGTATCGTTATATCGGTATTATCAATGATAATGGATCCTTCGTTTGGCTTATCCAGTCCGCCAAGCAGATTAAGCAGCGTCGTTTTTCCCGAACCCGACGGTCCCACAATCGTGGTGAACTCCCCTTGATTAAACGAAAGGTTCACGCCGTTCACTGCAGCCACATCGAATCCGGCCTCCCTGAAGATCTTTTTTACGTTATTCAATTCAATGATTTTCATATCGCTGTTTTTTATTATTTTATCTTATTATAAAACGCGTATTGCCTCCACCGGCCTTAGTTTAAGCGCCCTGCGCGCCGGTATCACTGAAGATATAAAACCGGTTAAGATAACCAGCAGGGTAATATTGATATATAGTTGTGGCTGCATGTAGGGATAGACGATTGCCGCATACCCCATATCTTCCAGCCCCTGCGAGAAGTACGACAGGTTGATACCGGCAACCCCAAAATGAGCTACCGCTGCAGCGGTGAGCGCCATGCCGGCAAATGAGCCCGTAAGTGTAAGCATAATCGTTTCCATGATGATCATGACAAAAACCCGTGTTCTGCTCATTCCCACAGCCATCAGCATCCCCATCTCGCGTGTGCGTTCAAGGATAGCCATCAGCATGGTATTGATGATGCCGAATGACAAAGCCAGCAGTATAATAACCAGCAATATATACAACATCTGGTTCCCCATTTCGGCCATCATACCCAGTTCAGGATTAATCTTTTTCCAGTCGAGAATTTCGGCCTGTGGAAATAAGCCGGCCAGTTGGGAGCGTGTTGCAGACGTTAGCAGATCATCCTTTGTCACAACCGCAATCTCATGACTGCTCAGGTATGAAAAGCCCAGTAGTTCGCACAGTTGGCTATCGCGTACAAACACATTCATTTCATCAAAAGATGTATTTACAGTTTTAAAAATACCGGTTACTTTAAAGCCAGCATTGATAATAGAGCCATCGGGCGACTGAAAGGTGAGGATGACCTTTGAACGTAGTTTGACTTTCAGTTTAACAGCGAGCTTTTCGCCAATAACAATAGCATTCTTTTTTTCGTCGCCAAAATACGAGCCGTTGGAGTCAGCAATGGCGGTGTGTACTGCAGTGACTTTTTTTTCCTTTTCAGGATGAATGCCGTTAATTATTATTCCGGCACCGGCATTGGCGCTGGCAATCATGCCATTTACCTTTAATCGAGCCGACCAAGATCGAACGGCTTTGCAGGTGTCGAGGAAATGGCGTATCCGGGCCGCATGGCGTATAGTATCTTTAACTTCTTTGTTCAGGGAAAACAACGGATCATGAATCTGGATGCTTGATACCTCGTATTCAATAGATGATTTGATGCGCTGCCTCACCATGCCTTCCATAAAGGCCGAAGTGAACAATCCGCCGGACAGGCCGATGGTTACAGCAATGATTACAACTAAGCTTCGAACTTTGTTACGCCAGATATTCTTCCATGCAATTATCCACAACATACAATACGGTTTATTTAATACTTTTTGCCACGTTAAGTTTTGATACCGAATATAAAGGATAAACAATAATAATCAGCGTAATAACAAAGACAGCCAATCCCTGGCCAAGGATATACCCGGGCTGCCAGAGAGTAGGCATTACCGGGTCCATTCCATACTGTTCCATCACCTGTGCTGTTTCACCGGTGAATTTAATGGGGTTGAAATGGTAATATCCGATAATGGGAACACTGCCGGCCATACCTGCAATAACACCTATCAGTGAGATAAAGAACAGTTCGAGCGCAAGGAGAGATACAATACGTATGCGCCGCATACCCACTGCTATCATGATGGAGAATTCACGTTTGCGTTCACTGGTCATCATAAGCACAGTGCCGAAGATTCCAAAGCCAACTACCAGATACAGTAAGCCAAGAATGATGAATGCGCTCCCTTCATCACTGATATATTGTTGGTACAGTTCCTTGAGCATATCGTGCCACGACATCACTTCAAACCCTGATGGTTCGAGCTTTTTCGAGAGAGCATCCGTTACATCAGCCATTTCTTTTTCACTTTTTATTTCTATCACCAGGGTGGTTAGTCGTCCTTCGGCTGAATAGAAATTCTGTGCCAGAGATAGCGGCAAATAAATCATCTGGTTATCAATTTCGGGCGATGGCAGTTTGATGATGCCCCTGACAGGGAATAAGCCGGCGGCCGAGTTTCCCTGATAGCCCTGGCCGATCAATACCAGCGTGTCGGCAACATCCAGGTTTAGAAACCGGGCTAACCGTGAAGACACCAGCACTCCGTTATCGGTATTACGAATTAACGCACCGCGCTGAAGCTTGTCGGACAAATGACTGAAACGGTTTTCGGCTACAGGATCAATACCACATACGATTACCCCTTTGGTATTGTTGCCATACGAAGCCAGTGCAAAGGACTCAATACGGGGTATAACAGTCCGTACCCCGGGGGTGTGTTTTACTGTACTGTTGAGCCCACGGGTGTATTCAAGCGAATAATCGAAGGTACGGTTATCCCAGTAACCGCTGTCGTGCACCTGTATATAGCCGGTGTATGAGTGAACAATATTTTCGATCATCTTTACCCAGCTCCCTTTATGAAAGCCACGCTGAATGACAGAAAAGAACACGGCAAAAAAAACAGAGCCGGCAGTGATCAGTGTCCTTCGTTTGTTGCGCCAGATATTCCGCCATGCAAGGGTTACAAGGGTTGCCATTGTGATTTTATTTTAACGTTTTCATATTCTGCTGAGTGAAAAATGATTCGTTCAGCGGAAGGTTAAAACGGATATTTTTAATCTGAACGATAGTTTTTTGAGTGGGTTTGTCGGCCGGGATAATTTCGAAACGGGTAGGGATATTGCGATCGTGCATAAAACGTATATCCGCTGCCAGATGCGTTTTAACGAGTTCCATGTCTTCATCATAAAATTCTGATTTCATCTCGAAATAGTCTTTTGTACTGATCCACATCACCAGTTTGCCCCAAACCACCGATGACTCGTCGGTGGGGATAAGCTCGATTACCCAGCATTCCATGTTGTCAACCTGCTCCTTGCGCAGTATTTTGTGTGTAAACTCAGTGACTAACGACGATTCTTTCATCATATCATCATTGGAATAGTCGGACCCCATCCACCCTTGCGACATCATGGATGGAGGCATTTTAATCATCCGGTTGATCGTCGGATTCCAACTCCACATATCGTTACGGCTCTTCAGAAACGATTGTCCTTTATCTCTGGCCGGAGATAATATCAGAACCATACTGAACGTTGTTCCTTTTGACCATGTTTTAAACGTGATGGTACGCTCCCATGATGGTCGTACCACTTTCATCTCCATCTCGCTCTGGCTCGACTCACCCTGCATTTTGGCTTCCGCTTTGCAGATAATCTCTGTGGCATCCTGACCCGATGCCCGAAAACCCAGAAATGCAAACAACAGTAGTAATATTCTTTTCATTTTTATTCCGGTTTTTAACAATAGCGTTTTATAATTAAGGACTCCAGTTTATCCAGATCTATACTTTTAGGATTCATGCTATAATTCATACAAATACCATCCATCAGGCAATGAAAGAGCATCAGTTCATGCTCGGGATATTTTATTTTACGTGTAGTGAAATAGTTTATCAGTTTAGTAAAAAAGGGCTGCGCAATATCATTCATTTCATTTTCGGTCAGAATTTTCTTTATCAGGTGCTGAGACTGGAACATAACCATGAAATAGAGCCGCCAGAATTTTTTATTTTTTCTGAGTTTACCAAACAGGGCATGAATAAAAAAAGCCAGTTCATCGCTTGTGAGTACTCCATCGCGGTCAGGATCGAAAATTTCGGTTATTTCACTGAATCCTTCAAGGATGATCGCTTTCAGAAGCGCCTCTTTGCTTTTAAAATAATTATACATCAATCCTTTGGATATCTTGGCCGCTGCGGCAATTTCATTTATCGAAACATTGGCCGGACCCCGGTCGGCGAATAATGCCATTGCGTGCTTAATGATGAGTGTACGGCGGCTTGTACGTATTTGTTCAAACTGTTTGGATGTGCGCGGCGACATGTTGTTTCTGTTTTTTGATTGAACGGTCGGTCAAAGATAAGGAGTTTTTTTTATTTTGTATGCATTTTTTTGTTCTTTTTTTCGGAAAATTATTATTTTAAAGAAAATCAGATGATTAGGGCTCCTCTTTGCATGAAAAAACATTGGCAGTATCTCTCAATCCAACTTTGATTCGGATGAGCGCATTGTATGCAGTATTTCACACCGGCTCAAAAACGCGTTAAAGCACACAGAAGATCAGGGCATGTCAAATATCTGTGATGATCTAAGCAATCAGTGGGATCGGTGGGGCATTTTTTCTCCACGGATGACACGGATTAAGCACGGATTTTTTGTTTATATTCGGTAAATCCAAACGAACTGAAAAATTGACTTAATGGACAAAATTAATGCTTGTATGTGGTTCTAAGCTAATAACTATAT
>CAZRNJ010000206.1:0-4830 GCA_964601385.1 uncultured Bacteroidales bacterium
ATATATATCCCAACCCGGCAACATCAAATGCAACTGCCGAAATCACGCTAAGACGCTCACAACAGGCAGCAATTACAATCAGCAATCTATCGGGACAACAGGTTAGGCAAGTTTTTTCGGGATTACTACCGGCAGGATACAGCACAAAAAATATACCGGTTAACGATCTTTCTCCGGGTATATATCTTGTTATTCTAAATACCGGTTCGGCAAAAAAAGTTGCAAAATTATCAGTAAACTGATGATCCCGGTTTAATAGCGATTGTATAGTCCACTGTAAATAGTCAATCCTTAATAAATTTTCAAGTTGTTGATAATAAGTATATTATGTTAATAACTTTTTAGGATTAACATGTTATAATCTGCAAGAAAAGACAAATTTTGTTAAACCGGGATTTTGCAGTTCAAAAATTGCAAACAGTTCAAACGGTATTTCCGGTTGAGCGTACTCGGTAACCCCGCCGTAAAAAATCTTCCTTTGGTTTGAACCCCTAAGGATTGATTTTCAAGAGCGTTTTTCAGTTGAGTTTTTTCAACTGAAAAATTCGGGATTAATCAACTGAAAAATCAGGGTTAAAACAATCCGATAAGAGTAGTTCCACTACATTTTCCGAAACTATTCAAAATCGTCATAAAAAACTACGTCATTATTTCTATTCAGAAGTTTAACGTAATCAACTGCACCATTCGTTCTGGTTTTAAATCGGATACACTTTAAACTGTCCATCGGGCGGAATAGATCAAGATAATAAACAGGCCGGTTATCAAGATAAATTATTCCGGTGTCACTTTTAGCAATAAAATTCACGGTATGCCACTTTTTCAAATCTGTTTCGAACATGGATAGATCATTATGTTTGCCGTCAATCAACTTGCTATGCACATAAAGTTTAACATTGCTCGCACAACCGGGATTCACAAATCTGAATTCATACAGCCCATTATTACCAATTAAACTAATCTGAAAATCGCCACAATGATATTCATAATAGCCATCATTTTTTATCCGGGCTTCAAAAAAGAACTGATCGGCCTTAAGTCCAAAATCCCTGCTATTAAGATAATTCACCCAATAATCAAACTTACCATCCAAAATATTAAAAATTGGGTTATTAATTTGTAACTGTAAAATCCCATTATTAATAATCTGGTTATTCATAAGTACCGGTTTGAGATCGTTGCCGGTTTTATAAAAACCCACTATCCAACCTTTGGTTGTCACATGAACATTCACCGACTCAATAATTATCTCATCAACTAATAAATCAACTTTATAAAAACCGGGGAAATGATAAAGATAATTTAACTGGTTTTTTGTTTTATCGAGTTGAATTTTTATTTCTTTATCGGGCTGAATAAAAATATTATCGGATGAAATACCGGAAACATCATATAAAAAATTAACTGTATGCGGAACATCTCCGACCGAATTTGAACAAACAAAATTTATATTATCATTCTCCAATATTTTTTCAATAGGAGAATCATTCCGGAACGAACGTAACACAATATGTAGTAAAATTAGGAATACTATGCCGGTAATAGATAATACGGCAATTCTAACATTCCGTTTTTTTCTCATTTCTAAATTTGTTTTTTCAATATATTCGTCATCTTTGGGTAATTTCGCCTTATAATCCATCCAATTTGCAAATCCGGAATATCTGGCCAAAGCATCGAGCGTATTGATATGCGGAACCCCTTTAAACTCTATCTTACCCCATAAACGCTTCAAAGTTATATGACTTATGCGTACACCTGTCTTTGCAAATATAAGCCCGGCCAGCTTCTCATAATCCGAATGACGCCATTTTTCCGACTTATCCCAGCCAAGATTCTGTTCAATTAACCTTTTACATTTTTCAATATAATATTCTTCCGAATACATCATATTGTTGATTATCAATAGTGTAAGTTTATACAGTAACTTAAAGTAATTATTTGTAAATTTAAGTAAATTTATTCATGATTCAAATTTTATCCAGGATTTTTCAGTTGAAAAAAACTCAACTGAAAAACGCTCTTGAAAATCTAATCGTTAGCTGGATTGCTAACAATAAGATTTTCTAAGGCGGGGTTACCGCGTTAATGTAATAGAAATGTTGGTTTTATAGTATCTAAGGAATTTCTATTGCAAAATCGCGGATCAACTGAAAAACGCTACTGAAAATCTAATCCATAGCATAATTTGACTATCGGCCTCGATACCGTTAGATAGACAACCAATACGAAACATAGACAGCCGGTCACTTATAACTATCCACCAGTGATGATGCAAATACAACCGGATATTTCTTGTTCCTTAGGGGCTGAGCAGGTTTGAAAGTGACCGTCACAGGAATATCCGGAAGTAAATCAAAATAATTATCACTGAAAAATCCTTCTACATCTGCCGAGAGATAAAGATAACGGGCAAATGTATCGCTTGAAAGTTTTACGGTGTATTGATCGGCTTCGCCGGTAACCACTGCTTTAACAGAAACAACGGGAAACGAAAGTTCACGGTTCTTCTTAAAAAAAAGGATATTAGTAGCAACAGGACTACCTGTCGGTATCAGTTCAAAATAAATAAACGCCGATGCCGGATCGTGCCGTTTGAGAAGGTTAGAACGTGAATCGCAATAATACACAGCCGACTGGTTGGGCTGTATATTAATTGAAATACTGTCAGTAAACAAGCGCTTTCCAGTAAAGGACATAGAACGGATTTTTAATAATGCTTTTTCGGCTTTAAGTTTGTCCGATACGATATATACCCTCACTTCATCCTGTTCAACAGCAGGGATCACAGAGATATCAGCAAAGGCCTTCTTTACCATATAGTGTGCGGCCTTCCATCTGCCGTAATAATCAACAGTGGCCCATGAGATAGCAGGCCAGCAGTCGTCAATCTGCCAATACAATGAACCCATACAATGGGGCATGGACTTACGGTGTGATTCAATAGCAGCCTTCAATCCTTCGGCCTGCATCAACTGACTGACATAAACGAATGACGGAAAATCTTTTGCTTTACGAAAATATTGTTCCGAATATTTTTTAATCATCTCATTCCCGTTCATATCAATACTGATCCATGGCATACGGCAACGCTGACGATGCTCGTACATCGCCGAACGGTAATACCAGTCAGTACTGTCCGAGAAAGCAAGAAGTGTAGCTATATCGGGAAATGATTGTAATCCATACTCACTAACAAAACGGGGCATATTTTGAGAATAACTGGTAAACGGTTTCTGCCCGAACCATACCGTCCAGTCATGCTCATCACCCGACTGCCGGTCGGGCAACTGATTGTCAAACGAAGATGGAGAGGATGACCAGTATAAGCGCTGACCATCATAAGTATTGACTGCATCAGGCAATATAGTATAGAAAATATTTTTATAAACACGCCACAGACGATCCGCAACCTCGGGAGGATATTGGTTTTTCCATCCCCACTGGTGCCATGCGATGAGGTTCTCGTTATTACCGCACCACAAAGCAAGGCAGGCATGATTGCGTAACCGTTTGACGGTATATACTGCTTCCTGGCGGATATTCAGCAAATGCTGGCGGAATGGCGGCATCAAAGCGCAGGCAAACATAAAATCCTGCCATACCAGTATTCCTTTCCGGTCGCAAAGATCATAAAACTGATCACTTTCATAAACGGCGCCACCCCATACTCTAAGCATATTCATATTGGCATCTACGGCATCATTAATTACACGGTTATATGCAGCAGTTGAAACTACCGGAGTGAGAATATCCGGGGGAATATAATTAGCTCCCTTCATGAATACCGGCACACCGTTGAGACGGACAAAAAAGCTACGGCCGGCCGAATCGGGCTCCTGCACCACTTCAAGCGTACGCACACCAAGCATAATCGTACGTGTATCGAGTTTCC
The DNA here is from genome assembly GCA_964601385.1 of uncultured Bacteroidales bacterium. Lineage (GTDB taxonomy): Bacteria > Bacteroidota > Bacteroidia > Bacteroidales > JBBRXJ01 > CAZRNJ01. Next base: position 3,896 of record CAZRNJ010000206.1, read on the forward strand.
GGTTACGCCTGAGAACAGCGATCTCAACCGTATAAAGGTAGGGTTCGCCAAGATTGTGAGTCCACCAAAGCCGCGGCTGTGGAATATCAAAATCAAAAAGAATATAATTACTTCCTTCACGGAGGTTCTTAACCGGACACTCTATTACCGTACGTCCATTAACTGATAACTGACACTCAATATTATCTGTTATGCCCGAATAAACGGTCATTTCAGCCGTATAGGTAGCGCGTGCAGTACTGATATGAGTAGGTTTCAGATATACATCTTCCAGCAGCGCTTTATCCCATCCGCGGATATACACTTTCTTCCATATCCCCGAAGTAACTAAACGCGGTCCCCAGTCCCACCCGTAATGAAACGGCGCCTTGCGGGTAAACACATTGGTCCGTTTATTTTCGGGTTGTTGTTCATTAATCGCTTTTAACTGGTAAGGTAACGAAACCAGTTTCTGCATCCCCATACGAACCGGTGAACGGAAGATAATACGTAAACGGTTAGTATCACGTTGCAGATATTTTTTTATATCACAGGCATACTGGATAAACATATTATCTGTTCGCACAAGCAGCGAATCATTCAGGTAAACTTCAGCATAAGTATCCAGCCCCTCGAAAACAAGCTCGATCCGTTTTTTTTTCAACATGCGGCTATTAACCGCAAAAGAGCAGGCATATTCCCAATCTCTGTTTTCGATCCATTTGATACTATCTTCATTATATCTGTGATAAGGATGCTTAATCAGTCCGGCCGTCAGCAAATCAAGATGCACGGTTCCGGGAACTGTTGCAGTATACCATTGATTGGTTTTAATATCCCTGAATTTCCAGTTCTGGTTCAGTTCCAGCAGCGTGGGCTGAAAACTATTCTGTCGACAGCCGGTAAAAAAAAGAAGTCCAACCACAAGCAGAAGGATGCCTCGTGTACGTATAGCT
>CAZRNJ010000207.1:0-4787 GCA_964601385.1 uncultured Bacteroidales bacterium
GCGGAAAAATAATGGTTATCTCTTCACTAAGCACATCGGCGCTGTTGACATCAAGAAACGAGAAATCATATTTTCTGTCTTCCTCGGCAATAAAATCAAGCGACTGCTTTTTATCTGTCCACGGAATGGTAATAATTTTAATATTTGCAATCTCTTTTATTGCGTTCTTGACCGTGAATTCATATTCATACATGAGCGTATCTGTTAAAGTATCCAGGTTGACATAATGAAGCCGGCCGATTTTTGTTTGTGAACTGAATTCCTTGCTGATGCTCTGTTGAAATCCTTTCTCACGGTCGGCCTGACTGCTGGGCAGATCGCTTGAACGAAGCTGCGCTGCCAGTTCGCCGGTGCGTATGTTCATTCGTTTAATATTCAGGTCATTCCCTTTTACCGTAATTGTTGTGCGTCGTGTAATCCCCGAAAACGTGCTTTTCTCCTGATTCAGATATCGTATAGTTTCTCCCGTTTTGTGTGATTGCGGCTTGGGAATATTAAGCGATAAGGCACCTCTTAAACTTCCTGTCATACTGCCAAAAGACAGATAGGGATTCGTCAGTTCTACAAACTTTTCAGTGTTGTCAATCGTTATCCGTGCAATACAGTGGTTAAATTCCATCGAAGGTACAATCATGTCTTTTTGCCCGTTTTCCCGTGTGTCAATAAGTACAAGGCCTGCGTCAAGACCTGCATACCGTGCCATTGAAACAAAGAGCGTTGACAGATCTTTACAATCTCCCAGACGCGTATTCAGCGTTGTTGATGCCTTTTGAGGGATATAACTGCCTTGTCTGAATGGAACAAAACTATATCTTATATTCTTGACAATATATTGATAAATAGCATCGGCTTTTGCCTGATCGCTCCAGTTATCTCGCCCGGCTAACAGTTTTTCTACGGTTTGTTTTATCTCGAAGTTGCTTTCTTGTTTTGCAGCCGACAGGTCGGCATACCAGTTTGAGATAAACTCCCATCCGGGAATCGAACTCAGATGCAGCGACTGGGCTATATCTGAAAGGGGTGGGGCGTTATCTTCTGGTAGAATGGCCGGAAGGTTTTTCTTTTCCCAGGTATAAAGCATAAACTCATCCTCGCTTTTTATTACCGGCTCTACTGTGGTGTTGAGAAGTTCATATTTAAATTCTTTGTCTTTGGCAATCAGCAGGCAGTAACGGCTTATCCCTACGGGATAGTACAGATTAAAATAAAATTTATCCCAGAAATGCATTGCGAGCTTGTCGGGTGAATAATCTTCGAGCCGGTAAACCAGATGGATGGCATCATTAACTTCTAATCCGGTAAAAACAACATATCCGTTATTACTTTCTGCGGTAATCCTGTTCCCGTTATTTTTTATGATTTCGGCTTTCTCAATAATCAGTTTTTTATTATACTGATTAAATTGTATCATGTATTCTTTCCAATTATCAATGCCTTCGGGCTTTAAAATTTTTATCAGGATGATATGTCGCTCTTCGGTGGCTCCGCCATATACTATTTTTTGTGTTTCGTAATGTAAAATAATGCTGTTATCATTGGGATATGCTTCTGGTCCCGGCGATAATGCATATTCTCTGTAAATGTCTACCGGCGAAAAATAATTAAATACATCTTTCTTTCCTTCAAGTCGTCGTAATGCCCTGCGTGTGACATAATCGGACGGTGTATAGGCAAGAGATGCCTCATAGGCCCGGATGGCCGGTTCGGTATAATTGATGTCGTCGTAAATTTGTCCCATTCGTGAATAATAGGCGCCGGTGTATGGAGCCATCTCCAGCGCCGAACGGATGTATTGTATAGCTTTGCTGTATTCACGCAAATCGCGGCATACTCCGGCTAGTTTGTAATAATAGCCGGTAGCATAGGGGATGGTGTTTACAAGATTCTCATAGGTTTTCAGTCCTTGTTTTGTTTTCCCCTGGTTTAGCAGATATGATGCCAGCATATTTTCAATCTCATCATTAAAGTACTTATTGCTATAACTTTTCAACACTTGATACGCGCTTTTGTTATTTTTCAGCACATCAAGATCAATCATGGCCTTGAGCTTGACAAAGCCGGTATTGGCTGGATATAGCGTATATGCCTTGTTAACCAGTTCAATCAGCTTATTGTTTTGTTTGGTGGCCGAATACAGGTTGATACGACGGTTCAGCGCAGTTTCATTAATGTTGTAAAGTGTTTCGAGTTTATTTATCAGGTATTCTACCATACTATGGTTTTCTTTCTGTTCTTCCTCGTTGATCTGGTATAGCAGCGACATATACAAGTTAGGATCTGTTTGCTTTATTTTTTCAATCTCTTTCGACATTTCAAACCGGTTGTCACTGCGCGCATAGTTCTCTATCAGCCGTAATCCGATGTAGCTGTTTTGCGGTGCAATCTGCCGTTGCTGAAGAAATAACCGGAGGGACTCACTGTTCTTATCATTCCGCATATAGCACTCGGCCAGTAGTATGAGAGTAAGCAGATCGCCCGGTTTGTTTTGTAGTTCCCGGATTAAATATTCTTCGGCAAAAAGCCCTACCTGAGCGGGATGGATATCATCGGAAACAAAGGCCTGATATTGATTGTTTGCTGTAATATTTGTGACGGGATTCATTTGGTTATCTGTAATACGAAGCATGAAATTTGATCGTCCTGCCTCGCTTTCACCGATTTGTATCAGGATGCGGTTGATGCCCGCCGACAGTTGCACCCGGTAATTATATACATCAAAATCGGTATTCCTCTCTTCACGGATGCTACCGGCAAGCTGGTTATTCAGCCAGATTTTAAGTGAGCCCGAAACGCCTGTGGCTAATATAACCTCTTGCTTAACCGGACTGTTGATAAAGGTTTGCGCATAGATCACTGAATTGCGGTAATTGAAATGGTACGAGAAATCAATCCACCGGTCGGTCCGTACCGATTTATTTTTAAACCATCTGATTTCTGCTCCGGTACGGCTCTCGAAAACGGCATCATCCATGGGTTCGTCAATGGGTGCATATTCCTTGTCGAAACCTCCGCCTGAAAGATTATTAAACACTCCGGTAAGCTGCCATTGTGTTATGGCCCCTAATGCTGCAAAATGCTTTTTTGCTTTCTCAGTTTGTCTGATTAATTCATAATAATTACCTAACGATGAATTGGCAAGCGCTTTCATGGTTCCGTTTGCGCGGGTGTCGGATAAAATGGTCTCCAGAAACTGAAGCTTAGTTGTCGTGAGCTGTGTACTATATAAATCAAGGATGGTTGACCATAAGCTGTAAGTGGCAGGATAGGGGTTGGATGAACTGTTGAAGAACATCAGAAAGTAAGCAAATGTTTCTTCTTCTTTTCCTTCCATCCAGTTAATGAGCGTTAATCCGAGTGATGCCTCGGCGCGGGTTGATGGTTCATAGGTGGCGTTGATAAATGATTTGCGCGCCTCAGCGCGGTTATTGGTGATAAAATATTTCCACCCGTTATCCAGATCACCGGCTATACATGAAATATAAAGAAAAAGAAAGACGCTAAGCAATGTTGTTCGCATAATTAAAAATTTTTTTAATGAATATTTTACCGGAGGATTGATTACCCCGCTTTTTTTGTTGACCGGGCCACACGTAATAATTCTACCTCAAAAATCAGGGATGTATATGGAGGGATAATACCGGTTGATGAGCCAGAGCTGCCAAAAGCCAGTTCAGAGGGGAGTATAAAGATGGCTTTTTCTCCTTCGCGCATCATCCCAATCCCTTCTTCCAGCCCCTTAACAACCTGCATCTGTTCCCCATAAATAAAACCGAATGGTTCTTTTCGTTTTTTCGTTGAATCGAAGAATTTTCCGTTCAGAAACTTTCCTTCATAGTCCAGAATGACAGTGTCTCCAAGCGATACCCGTTGACCTGTTCCGTGTTTTACGGGCAAATAAAATAGTCCGGATGACATGGGTTTGAGTTGCAGCCGGTTTGTTTGAATATATTGTCTTAATAATACTTTTTCATATTCGCCGAAATCTTCTATCCACCGCATAAAGGCCTCTTTTTCTTTGTAATAATCAACCGCTGTCTGGATATCAAGCATTTCTATAATCACGATCATGTCTGATTCTGGTTGCAGGAATGAGGGCATAGTGGTTTTAAGCGTTTGGGAATAAAATGGACCGGCAGGTATAATAAAACTTGCCTTATCGTCTTTGGCCAAGGCATTGAAACAAGCATCAATCGAACCGTTGTATGCTGGTTCGGTTAACTGAAATTTACGCATGCCTTTAAAGAATGAGCTGTCATTGATTGTTTTGTATTCCACGCTTACCGTAATAAAATCACCTGTCTGCGGCTTATGCTCTTCTTCCCCGATTTGAAGCAGTTTGTAATAAACACCACCGCGGATTTTTTTGTATCCCGGATACTTGAAGTTGCACGACGCTGTAAATAGTAGAATCAGCATCAGCAGATTTAGTGGTTTTATGCTTGTTTTATTCATGTGCAATAATAATGATGGTTGGCAGTTCTAAAAGTAAAAAAAAAAAATGAAGACATGTGCTTTCTTTTATTTTTTTCAATTTTTTTGTCCCGGTACAGCAAGTGCATCATAAAGAATTTCTATGGGATGATATGCGTTACGACCAGTCCCGTCCTTGATCTGATGCCGGCAACTCGTTCCGGGTGCTGAGATAATAGTCTCTGCACCAGCCAACCGTACTGCCGGAAACAGAACAAGCTCGCCAATCTTCATAGAAATATCGTAATGTTCTTTCTCAAATCCGAATGAACCGGCCATGCCGCAACATCCTGATGGAATTTCACTGACCGTATAGT
>CAZRNJ010000208.1:0-4741 GCA_964601385.1 uncultured Bacteroidales bacterium
CTCTCACCGTTAGTGATGCAAACGGTTGCCAGACAAGTACGGCTGGAACGATACTCGAGCCGGCAGTATTAGTTGTAGGATCGGTTGTGACCGATGCAACCTGCATTGGTTGTAATGATGGAGCGATTGATGTTACAGTCAGCGGCGGCACAGTACCCTTCAGCTATCTATGGAGCAATGCTATGATTACCGAAGATATCGGTTCATTAGATACGGGCATTTATGTGCTCACTGTTACCGATGCCAACGGTTGTGTTGTTGTCCGTACCGACACGGTTGTATTGTGGATATCCGCGAGGAGCCCTGTTGCAGCAATCACACCAATGAAGGTTTATCCTAATCCTTCGTCCGGTATGATTACTATTGATCTTGGCTTTGAACCGGAAGATGCAGCTATTAGAGCTGAAGTGATGAACCTTTTAGGTAACATAGTAAAGAAACAGTTGTTAACATCGCGTAAGAACAGGTTAGATCTGACCGCTCAGCCGGCAGGTTCCTATGTACTTATTATCCGTCGCGGAAGCGCTACGGTGAAGATGGTACAACTGAATATTTTAAAATAAAGCAGATAGAATGAAGATGGAAGCCCGATAGAATTTATCGGGCTTTCTTTTATTGCAAATCCTTAAATCTATAGATATGAAAAGAGTACTACACTGCTTATTCATTCTTACAGTTATCCCCTTATTTTTAAAAAGCCAAACCTATGAACAACAATTTCAGGCACGCGCCAAGATTGTTATCCGGCAGGCATCGAATTGGACATCCGATTTGACCTATGTCGGGTGCACAGGCGCCGGCGATTATGGGAAATTTCAACATCAGAAAGCATTGGATATCCTGAAAACCGGATCATCCCATCCTGAGTATTTAAAGGTTGATACCTTTATCAAGGATAAGATTACCTGTCCGCTTTTTCATTTTAACTTTTTCGGATTAGCACGATTGCTATATCAGTATCCTGATTTTCCTGCGATTAAAAATAATAAGAAAAATTATCTTGATCTGGTATTTGATCGGACCGATAGTTATAATGCATTCACAGGTGAAGGAACCGAAAATCACCTGAATATGGGCAGGGCATCTGGCTATCTGTTTGCACAAATGGCCGCGACGGAGTTCCCTGCCGACTATCCTACGGCATCTGCCCGGTTAGCTGAAATGAAAACATGGGTGCTGGATTTTGGAAAGAAGCTGTATCAGGGAGGTAATGGTGAATTTACTTCTACTGTTTATTGGGCGTATAATGTTACCCCATGGATTACATTATATGATTATGCCTATGATCCTGAAGTGAAATTAGTGGCTAAAGCGGTGTTGGATTATTTTGCATGTGAGATGGCGCTTCATTATCGCAGGGGGCAGATTGGCAGTACCGATTGCAGGGGTACCAGCAGTAATAGTTTTAATCAGGCCACCGGTTATATTGGATATCTCTGGTACGATGATAATCCATGTACCGATACAACTGCGCTTAAAACTAAATATTATACCGCAGCAATAAAAGAACAAACTATTGCAGTGCATGCAGCATTAAGCACCTATCGTCCGCCTGCTGCAGCTATATCACTGGCTAAAAGTAAACTTGTTAATCCGGCTATGTACTATAACAGCAAACCTACCTATCTAATGGGCACTTCTTCGTATGTTAAGCATACCGATTATCAGGATAAACAATATAGCTTGGGTTGTGGATATTATCCGTATGGAGGATATTCAAATGCAAGCTATGGCATTGTTACCTGGCGTATGCTGGCTCATGCAAGCAAAACACTGGGAGACATACAGGTTGTTACCGGTCTTGGCATGAAGGATATAAATAATGGCCGGTACCGTTCGCCTTTTGATCAGTTTGCGCATCATAAAAATGTGTTGATTCAGTTAACAAGAGTACCGTCAAACGCTGCTACATTATTCAGCAATGTTGATGCATTGATCAATACATGGAAATGTGATTGGGAAGCGGATTTTATGTTACGTTTTCCGGGTGATATGCGGCCTGGTAATTCTGGTGCTCCATGTACAGGCGGAGGCCCGGGAAATCCGGTCGGAAGTTTTGATAAAACAGGTTATGCTCCGAATTCGTATGTTTATATCAAAAATAATTCGGGCACATTAAATACCGCTACATCTGGTAACTGGTATTTCGTAGAATTGGATTCGGTTTATTTTGCTGTTCGGTCTATTGATGATGCTATTGCAACTTATGCTGCTGCTAAATTTACAGATGCCGGCACCACGAATAACCTTTGTGGTTTTGTTCTTGAGTTTGGTAATAAACGTGATTATGCAAATTTTGCTTCTTTTCAAACAAGCATCACAAGCTCTGCTGTTTTAGATAAAAGTCAGGTTGGATCGAATCGAGTTATTTATACTTCTTCAAAAGGTGATGTTATTGATGTAACTTATAATACCAGCGGAAATTTTACTGTACCTATTTTTGACTGGGGTTATCAGCCCACTACCCCTCAGGTTATTCAGAAAGAAATGCCAACCGGTGATGTTAATTCATTTATTCAGCCCACATGGCCGTCAGGAGCCGGTTATGGTAAGCTGGCGACATGGTCAGTGAATAGTATACCGGTTAATCTTGGTGTTACATGGGGAGTATATGATGGTCCGAATTTTCAATTAAAAAACGGGATTCTTCGTATATGGAATGCCGCCGGTGACAGTACTCATATTGATTATTCCGGTGCTCTTCCGGTTTACCGTCCATCTGCCGGATTGCCATTGACTAAACATAGCTGGACATATTATGCACTTTCGGGGACTACTGAGTTTTGGATGTGGGTGCCAACATATGCTCCACATATCAGAGGTGTAATTTTGTGTTCTGAAGCCCGGCTTGATGCTCTTTCCGGCGATTCGGCAATACGTGCTGTATGTTCTGATGAATTATTGGCAATAGTGGGTTTTAAAGGAGGAACATTTACTTCAGATTTTGCTCCCGGTGATTCAGTCGTTTTAAAAGATGGTCTGCAGAAATTAGCCGTTCAGAGCGGATTCCCAGAGGTTGAGCATTGTCCGCTTGCCAGTTATGGTCATTCGGTGGGTGGGATTTTTGCAAATAATGTTGCCTTTTGGAAGCCATCCCGCTTTTTTAGTATAATTAGTGAAAATGCCATTGCTACTTATAAACCATCATGGGCAGGTTCTACAAGTATCGCAAATGTGCCTTTTCTTACTTCCCGTGGTTCTCGCGAAGAAGTTCAGGATTTATGGCGATGGTGTGTTGATTCAGTGACAAAAAGAAGAAATAACGGTGATATGGCTTGTATGCTTCTACAGGCCGGAATGGGCCATTTTGCCTGGACACAATTTGAATCCCGTTTTATCAGTATGTGGTTAAAAAAATCAGCACAGTATCTAATCCCTTATGATGTATTTGCTACTACAGGTCCTGTTAAATTGAATACGTTTACTCAAACCAGCGGATGGCTTGTGGATACTGCCTTTGGTACTGCTCCTACTTATTCAGGCGCTAAGTATGCTAATTATGCAGGTCCAAAAGCAAACGCTTTCTTTTTATTTGATCAGGAGATGGTAAGCTTTTGGACGAGTAACGTAATAAACCAGTTTTCGAAAAGTAATCAATCAATAACCGTCAGTAATTACCCCGCTTGTGTGGATAATATTGTTATTGGTGGGCCAGGTGGCGATCAATGGAATGATTGTGCATCACTAACATTCGGTACAGATAAAAAACTTAAACTTGGAGTGAGCGTGTCTTCTGGTCGTCCATTTAAACTTCAGAATTATGACAGTCATTGCCGTTATCAATTTTCGAAAGATACATTTATTCTTGATCCGTCATTATTCATGTCAACCGGAACAAATGACAGGGCATGGATTACTATTTTAGTGGAGGATGACGCAACCTATAAAGCAACTGAAATACCTATCCGTTTCAGGGAAAATAAGAAGACTACCGGAACTGCTCAGACAATTAATTTTACTGCTATTCCTGATAAAAATATTAATGATCCTTCATTTAATTATGTTTCAACTGCTACCTCTGGATTACCGGTGTCGTCAAAAGTCGTTTGTGGAGCATTTACCAAGAACGGGACTGTATGTTCCATTGAGCCCTTTCCGCGTGGAACATCAAATGCTACTATCCGGTATGGGCAAGACGGCAGGGCCGCTGATTATATTACTGTGACTCGCATTGATGATCCGTTTAATATTTCAAATACCCGCAGCAGTCAGACCATTACGTTTACAGCAATACCTGATAAATTAACCACTGATCTTCCATTTACTATCAGTGCTTCTTCTTCGGCAAGCTTAGGAATCAGCTATTTTGTTAAAACAGGACCTGCAACAATAAGCGGCAATACAGTTACATTAACCGGAGATACAGGAACTGTAGTAATTTATGCAATGCAAACCGGTAATTCTACTTATAATCCGGAAATGGCGTTGCGCAAATTCAAAGTTACTGCTAGTGGTTCGGCTTTGAGTATTTCATATGCAGTTACTCATGTGCCATGCTTTGGCGCAGGTGCTGGAATTATTGATATTACGCCAAGTGGTGGCACTTCTCCATATACTTATCTATGGACAGGAGGTATTACTACTCAGGATAGAACAGGCCTTATTAGCGGATCGTATACTGTGACAGTTACTGATGCTTTATTAGCTAAGGTACAACAGGCATTTACTATTACCCAACCGGCAGCAGCACTGGCCATCAGCGGTAGCGCGATCACACATGTCAATTGCAACGGGCAGTCAA
>CAZRNJ010000209.1:0-4730 GCA_964601385.1 uncultured Bacteroidales bacterium
GAAGTTGAAAGCGCTTTACCGGCTTCAGCGTATTGATTCAGAGATTGATAAGATTAAAACCCTTCGTGGTGAATTACCGTTGGAAGTAGAAGATCTGGAAGACGAAATAGAGGGTTTGTTAACCCGCAAAAAGATAATTGATGAAGAGCTTGCAACTCTTGAAAAAGCGATTTCCGGGCGTAAAAATCAGATTGCCGATGCGCAGCAACTGATTAAAAAGTATAAGGAACAGCAGAATAATGTACGGAATAACCGAGAGTATGATTCACTTTCTAAAGAGATCGAGTTTCAAACGCTCGAGATTGAATTGGCCGAAAAGAAAATTAAAGAGCATACCTTTGAGATTAAGGAAAAGAAAGTAATTGAGGATGACTCGAGAAAACTTATCGAAGAACGAAATCATGATCTTGAAAACAAGAAGAATGAGCTGAATGAGATTATCGAAGATACAAAGAAAGAAGAAGAAGATCTTTTAAAGGAATCCAAACAGGTTGAGAAGGTGATAGAACAGCGTTTACTTACGGCCTATAAGCGAATCCGTAAGAATGCCCGCAATGGTCTTGCTGTGGTATCGGTACAGCGCGATGCATGCGGCGGCTGTTTTAATAAAATTCCACCACAGCGTCAGTTGGATATACGATCGAGGAAAAAAATTATCGTTTGTGAATATTGTGGACGAATTCTTGTTGATAAGGAATTGTCGGATGATATTGACAATAAAAAGAAGTGAACTATTACATTTGTACAATTGATTAAATACAGAAGCCCGGTTTTATCCGGGCTTTTTTGTTTGATTTTAAACTGATTTTAATAAATGTATTGAAATCAGTGTTTAATATCTTTCAAGTTCAAGATTAAATCCTTTTTCGGCATCAAGTTTTATTTTTTCGGCACGCAGCTCAATTATTTTGAAATAAACATTGGCAGCCGAATAAAGACCGCTGTCCCTGTAAGCTAAATAGGATACTGAATAGGGCTGGCTGGTGTCTACGCCAATCATAGTTATATTGTTTACCCATACTCCTCTCTCGTCTTCCGAAAATTCCCAAACACCTTGTTGAACGAGGTCTTTCATTTTGGTGTAGTCGGTGCGTAATTCGAAATTTTTATCCTCCGAAAATGTAAGGGAGTAAGCCACGGTGTCGCGCATCTTTGCCTTTTCTCCTTCAATCCTTGTGACTTTCCAGTCACCGATGAGGCGTTTTTCTTTTGACCGGAGTGACAGATAAGGGCCATCTTCATATTTTTTTTCGCAGGCAGCTATGACAACCAGTAACACCAGCAATGCAGAAAACGTTTTTTTCATATCTTATATTTTTATTGTTTTAAATATACAAAGTTAATTAAAACTCTTCAATTAGTTAGCGGCTCTTTTTCCATTCTTCAATCAGTTTAATTAAACTGCCCGATTCGGGTGATTTAATTTTGCGCAGAGCATTACAAACGTCATCGGCAAACCATTCGTCTTTATCCAAAGCTTTCATAATCGCCGGCTCGCCAAATTTTATCAGCGCATGGATTGCTGCTTCGCGGGTATAAGCGTTTTTTAATGATTTGATGATAGCATCAGCAGATTGTGTTGCCCCGGCGTTTCCGAGCGCTGTGATGGCATTTTTACGGATTTCATGGTTCCAGTGATTGTCGTTATTAACTTGTTCCTGCTGAGAGGGGTCGCCGGGTTTGGTATCATTATATTTGTCCGATTGCAGTACGGCAATCAATGTGTCGGTTGTTTTATTACTGGCCATATTACCGAGGGCACAAATAGCTGCTGAAACCGACTCTTTCCGTGGCGAGGTTTGTATTACCTGTAACAGCGAATCAATGCAGGTTATATCACCGGATACCGTCAGAATGCGGCATGCCCTTGTTTCCATTTCGGGTTGTTTAAGCAATGTAACTATCTTTTCCATGGCCGGTTTACCAATGTTTATCAGTGCTTGTTCTGCTGCATCTGCAATTTCTTTGCGCTGGTCGCTCATTCCATGAATCAAGGCATCGGTAGCAGATACAATCCGCAGTTTACCGATTATCCTTGCTAATGCTGCCTTGGATTGCACATTATTTTGTTCAGTGTATAATGCAGTGAGCATCGGGGCGAATGTTTGTCCGTTTAATATCAGCATGTCCTATGCTGCTGCTGCAACTGCAGTATTTGTGGATGAAAGAAATCCGGCAAGCTGACGGCAAGTTTTTTCATTGGCATGCGTTCCTATGGCACGGATGAGAATTGCTAAAACATCGGGTTGCTGGTCGTCCATTGCAGATGAGATCGCCTCGGCAATACCCGGCGGTTTCAGCCGTGATAAGCCGCGTGCCCCTTCAATACGGCTTGACGGCTTGGGCGAATGCAGCATGTCTAATAGCCCGGCGGCTAAATCATTGCTCCCCAGTTCTATAAGCGCCGATGCAGCCATGATGCCGATATTTTCATCTTCTCCGCATAATGCGCCGGTTAATTGTTTTATGTCTTTTGACTCTTTCCATTTACCGATCTTTTCGGCTGTGATTTTTCCAAATAATATCATCGTATTCCTTTATTTATAGAGTGCTAAATATAGCAACTTTTTAATTTTTCTTTTATGAATTGCATTTTCTTTGGCGATTCAATCGTATTTAACTTTTAACCAAAAATGGGCTTTTGTTTTTAAGTTTTTAACTATCATTATATTACAATACGATTGATATTTAACAGCAGGATAAATTTTTTTATAACGATAAATTTAAGTAATTTAGTACTGTAATAATAAAAATATGTTTCGTATTCTATTTAATATTGCTTTTTTATTGATATACTTCAGTTATACAAGGGCAGCGATAGATACTGTTACGGTGCAGAATTTTAGTTACTCACCATCGTATCTGGTTGTATCGGTAGGTGATACTGTGCGGTTTCTGTGGATAGACGGGAATCATCCTACTGCATCAGATAATGCTGCGTTTGGATCATTTCAGATGAATAGTAGTAGTACAATACACGATCTGGTGTTTACAAGTGCTGCAACTTATGGATATCATTGTACATTCCATGGTAGTCCGGGTTCAGGGATGCATGGAAGTATTGTTGTTAGTGCTGCTCAGTATATCCGGGAAATACAAAACCGCCTTGAGAAGGAATTTGTTATTTTTCCAAACCCTGCAAAAGGATGGCTGATAATTACTGCACCGGATAAAGAAGAATATTTTTTAACGATTTATAATATGCTTGGTAAAACAGTATTTCAGGCGACTTTGATTGATTTTCTCAGGATGCATACATTCTGGCAAAAAGGATTATATCTGTTTGAAATAAAAGACCGGCAAGATCGCCAGGTGTTTCTTTTCCGTTTGATTTCGGGAAGATAGTGAATCAAACAAATCCCGGATCTCCGGGCGTGATATAATCATTAAAATGTTATTATACGTGTGGTATGTGGACTAAATTATAAGTATCGCATATAATCTATCCACCAGCCAAAAATATAGATAAATATAAGTTTTGTATATTTACTCGTTATTGTTACGATTTGACGGGATGGTTCTGCTGTTTGTATTCTCAGAGATACTCTTTGTGTCTTTGATATTAATTGTATAAATGGGGTTAATTATTGTTAAGTTATACATAATAGATTTAATATTATACATGATAAAACTAACATATTTTTACAAATACTAATATATTAATTTTAGATATATGTACTATTCTGTCTTTTTTAAAAAAAAACAAATGTTAATAAGATGAAAAAAAAAGTTACATTAAAAGAGATTGAGCAGTTTCTTGCTGCAAAGAAACTTGCTGTTGCCGGTGTATCGCGGGATAAGGGGAAAATGGGATATTTGGTTTTTTCAACATTGCGCCAAAGAGGATATGAGGTATTGCCAATAAATCCGAATACCGACAGCATTGATACGGTGAAGTGTTATCATAGTGTTGACGAACTGCCCGGTGGGATTACTCACATGGTGCTGGTTACCCCAGCGGCAGCAACGCATGGTATTGTTGACAGCGCATTGAAGAAAGGAATTAAAAATTTCTGGATTCAGCCGGGCGCGGGCTGGGTAACAGTTAATGAACCCGGAGTAACGTTGATAGAAGGTGAGTGTATTATGATGTTCTCTAATCCGGTAAAGGGTATTCACAACATTCATCGTTTCATTCATCGTTTGTTTGGAAATTTTCCACGGTAAACGGTATGGAGCAAAGGATGCTTGGCACAAGCGGTATTAAAGTGCCTGTTGTAACATTTGGCGCATGGGCCATTGGTGGCTGGATGTGGGGTGGTACGGATGCTTTGCGTTCGATTGAGGCAATACGCGCATCGGTAAGCAATGGTATAACTGCTATTGATACTGCTGCTGTTTATGGTTTCGGACTGAGCGAACAACTTATTGGTGAAGCAGTAAGCGGTATGCGGCACAAGGTACAGATATTCACAAAATGCGGTTTGCGGTGGGATAGTGCGGATGGCACTTTTTATTTTGAAACAACGGATAATAATGGTAAAAAAATTCGGCTTTATAAATATGCAGCCAGAGAGAGTGTGATGTATGAGTGCGAATTAAGTTTAAAACGGCTGAAAACTGATTATATTGATCTTTATCAGGTTCATTGGCCCGACACTAAAACGCCGGTTGAAGAGACAATGGAAGCGTTTGAGCGATTAAAAGAAAAGGGAATGATCAGGGCGGCCGGGGTCAGCAATTTTCCTGCTGACCTCACAGCGAGAGCCGCCGATTGTGCTGTTATTGCA
>CAZRNJ010000210.1:0-4651 GCA_964601385.1 uncultured Bacteroidales bacterium
AGCATGCTGTTTACCATTAATAATTCTCCGTTTATGGGACGCGATGGTAAGTTTATCACCTCACGTCATTTGCGCGAACGCCTGGAACGGGAACTGGAGAAAAATCTCGCGTTACGTGTAGAGCCGGGCGACAGGGCTGAATCATTCATCGTTTTTGGCCGTGGTATCTTGCATCTGTCTATCCTGATTGAAACCATGCGCCGGGAAGGTTATGAACTGCAGATTGGTCAGCCCAAAGTGTTGTTTAAAACAGTAGATGGCGAACGGCATGAGCCCATTGAAGAACTGACGGTTGATGTTCCCGACGAATACAGCGGTGTGGCTATTGATATGGTAACCCAGCGTCGTGGTGAACTGCTGGTGATGGAGCGCCGAAACGACCGTGTACATCTCGAATTTACTGTTCCTTCACGCGGGCTCATCGGCCTGCGAAACCGTATGCTTACTGCTACCAATGGCGAACTGGTGATGACACACCGGCTGAAGGGATTCGGTCCTTACAGGGGTGACATTCAGGGACGTATTAACGGATCGCTCGTCGCAATGGAAACAGGTACGGCTATCGCCTATTCATTGGATAAACTGCAGGACAGGGGTGTCTTCTTTGTTTCACCGGGAGAAGAGATTTATGAAGGCCAGATACTGGGTGAACATATTAAGGCCGGTGATCTGGTAATCAATCTCTGCATTACTAAAAAGCTTACGAATATGCGCGCATCCGGCTCGGATGAAAAGATGCATATTGCGCCGGCCGTTAAATTCTCGCTCGAAGAAGCTCTCGAATATATTCAGGAAGATGATTATGTTGAGATAACGCCTCGTTGTATCCGGCTCCGGAAAATACTTCTGTCTGAGAATGACAGGAAGAGGGCGAAGAAAAAGTGATTTTTCAGCGAAAGGTATTATTTTTATCATCGCATGGCCGATGATCTGTTAAAACAAAGTGTGCAGTTTTTGCCCGGTGTAGGGCCTAAACGTGCAGCGCTACTCAGCGAGGAATTGGGTATCGTGACGTGGGAAGACCTGATTTATCATTTTCCGTTTCGATATATTGACCGCAGCTTGTTGCATACTATTGCTGCTATTCATCCCAATATGCCTTATGTGCAGCTCAAAGGTGAGATTACCGGTTTTAAACTCTCGGGCCCGCCCCGTAACCAGCGGCTGAACGCGGTGTTTACCGATGGCACAGGAACGATTGATCTGGTATGGTTCAAGGGGGTACGATGGATTACAGATACTTATAAAATTGGGGTGCAATACCTGCTGTTTGGTAAGCCGGCGCTATTTAATGGCCGTATCAGTATTGCTCATCCTGATATTGAGCCGGCTATGAAGCGTGAACAAGGTTTGCAGCAAGCGCTCGACCCGGTATATACTACTACCGAGAAACTGAAAGATGGAATGATCAGTTCGCGTACCCTGCAAAAACTTATTTATCAGGTGTTGCAGCAAATACAGCAACAGATACCCGAAACCTTGCCACCGGCGATGATTACTAAGTTAAATCTGATGACGAGAGCACAGGCACTACTGAATATTCATTTCCCTAAAGATGTGGAATTGCTTCGTAAAGCCGAATACCGGCTTAAGTTTGAAGAGTTGTTCTATATTCAGTTGAATATCCTGCGACTGCAAACAAACCGCAAGACGACATTCAAAGGGCATCGTTTTCCTGTGGTTGGCGATTTATTCAATACCTTTTACAAAAATAATCTGACCTTTGAACTTACGGCTGCGCAAAAGCGGGTGATCAAAGAAATCCGCGCCGATATGAATACCGGCATACAGATGAACCGTCTGCTGCAGGGTGACGTAGGCAGCGGTAAAACGATGGTGGCCCTGATGAGTATGCTTATTGCCCTCGATAACGGTTACCAGGCATGCCTGATGGCGCCTACCGAAATTCTTGCTATGCAGCATTATGCTACGCTTATCCGCTTTTTGCATGGTCTTCCGGTAGAGTTGCTGTTGCTCACCGGGTCAACTAAAAAGAAAGCCCGCGAACTGTTACAGCAGAAATTATCGTCGAACGAAAAGTGTATCCTGATCGGTACTCATGCTTTGATTGAAGATTCTGTGCAGTTTTCATCGCTTGGCCTGGTGGTGATTGATGAGCAGCACCGGTTTGGAGTGGCTCAGCGTGCCAAACTGTGGAAAAAAAATCCCGATCATCCGCCACATATTCTCGTGATGACTGCTACACCCATCCCACGCACATTAGCCATGACGTTATACGGTGATCTTGATGTATCGGTGATTGATGAACTTCCGCCCGGCCGTAAACCCATAAAAACCCAAGTGCTGTTCGAAGCAAAGCGCTTGCGGATGATTGGATTCCTCAAACAACAGATCGGTCAGGGACGTCAGATATATATTGTTTATCCCCTGATTCAGGAGTCGGAAAAAATGGATTATATGAATCTCGAAGCCGGATACGAGGCCATCTCACGGGAGTTCCCTTTACCCGGTTATGTTGTAGAGATAGTGCATGGACGAATGAAGCCGGCTGATAAAGATTTTGCAATGGAACGCTTTAAGTCGGGGAAAGCCCACATTCTTGTCTCAACTACTGTAATCGAGGTTGGCGTTGATATCCCTAATGCAACCGTGATGGTGATTGAAAGCGCCGAACGTTTTGGATTATCTCAGTTGCATCAGCTACGGGGCAGGGTGGGACGCGGCGGAAACCAATCTTATTGTATCCTCATGGCAGGAAATAAACTTTCTGAAGAAGCGCGCAGCCGTTTGTCAACTATGGTTAAAACAAATAACGGATTCGAGATTGCCGAAGCCGACCTCCAGCTTCGCGGTCCCGGTGATATTGAAGGAACACAGCAGAGCGGAATACCCTTCGATCTGAAGATTGCTAACCTTGCGAAAGATGGCCAATTACTGCAATTCGCGCGGAAAATCGCCGGCAGTATTCTTGCCGATGATCCGCAATTATCTAAACCGGAAAATAAATTGCTCTCCCTGCAGATTATCAACACTGCCCGTAATCGTTTTGACTGGAGCATGATAAGTTGATAATCAACACTCAAGATATTTGGCTTGCAATCCATTCAGGAATTCGTTATTTTTGATTCCTATAAATTAATTGTTTCATGAAATTATTTTTTGTATTCCTGTTTTCTGGTTTTTGGCTTGCAGTTACTGCGCAGCCGAAAATCTGTCCGGTAACTAATACAGCGTTTCAGGCCGGCGAAGAAGTAACCTACGAACTCTATTATAACTGGGTAAATATTCCATGGACAAAAGTGGGCTTTGCTACTTTTAGTGTTAAGGAGAAAAAGGTGAAAAACAAAACATTTTATCATCTGATTGGTACCGGCAGTTCGTACGAGTCATGGGACTGGTTTTATAAAATGAGGGCAATTTATCAGGCCTATGTTGATCCGGTAACCGTGGTGCCTTACTATTATAAACGCGATGTGTCTGAACCAACCTTTTTTATTGATTTGGAGTATAAATACAATTGGAAATCGAATGTGGCCTATTCCAAGTATCAAAGCAAAAAGTCACCGCTTACCTATGACACTATAAAGATTCAGCCCTGTGTGAACGATTTGGTTAGTGTGTTATATTATGCACGGAACCTTGATTATACGGGTTTCAAACCGGGTGAATCTATTCCGATTACTCTCCTGCTTGACCGGAAGCTTTATCATATTTATTTCAAGTATCTGGGTAAAGAACCCATCAGAGTGAAGGGGTTTGGAAAATATAACTGTATGAAATTTTCGGTTTATACTGTTGAAGGGACAATGTTTCATGAGGGGGAAAATATGTATGTTTGGGTAACTGATGATAAAAATAAAATACCTCTTCAGGTTGAGACGCCTATCCTTGTCGGTTCTATCAGGGCAACGGTAATCAGTATGAAAGGAATGAGAAATGAGATGACTTCAAAAATTAAATAGTATAATGATGAAACCACAGCGTTTTGATATCCTTGTTCCGGTTAATTTCGGGCTTGAATCTCTGGTGGCAATTGATAATGCTGCTGGGCTTGCAAAATTTCTTAATGCAAAGGTCGTGTTGCTTTATGTTATTCCTGCCGCCGATTTTATCAGCGGCTTGTTGCAAACACGCGAACAGATTGCAGCCATCGAAACGGAAGCGCTTAAACGGCTTAATGATCTTGCATCAGAACTTACGAAAAAAGAAGGAATAGCAATTCAAACACTTGTACGACAAGGGAAAATTCATGAAATAATTAATAGTGTTGCCGATGAGTTGAATGTTAGGTACATCCTTCTGGGTAAAAAAGTTTCTATGCCCGGTGAAACACAGCGTCTCGGTTCAATTATTACGCAAGTTGTTCGGCAGGCAAAGGTTCCGGTTATGATTCTTAAAGGTGAACGGAATGTTAAAGTAAATTACGAATCAATTTGTGTTCCGCTTGATTTAACAAACCAGTCGAAAATTCAATTATTTAATGCACTTTCGTTCGGTATACATTATAAGGCGAAAATACATCTGGTATCAGTACTCATGGGTGGAATAAAAGTTAATAAAAGCCGCATCTACCGGAAAATGAAACGTGCCGAAAGGATGATCAGGGAAAATGGCGTTGATTGTTCGTTTGAGATTTATACGAAGATTGATAAACCGGTGCATCAAGTGATTGTAGAGCACAGCCGTAAAG
>CAZRNJ010000211.1:0-4606 GCA_964601385.1 uncultured Bacteroidales bacterium
GTTTTATTGAGAATAATCACACCCTGTCTGCAGAATTTATAAAACTGCCATTTGACCAGATAGCCGACAGCACCATCCGTTTAAGTATATTGGATAAAAAGAAATTCTATAAAGAACACATTAACGAATTTAAGCAGCCCTCTACCCGTGACCTTGCCTTTGTCAGTTTCCCCATTCAACCCTCGGCCGAAGATGACACAGCAGCAAAACAATGGATATATAAGAACCTTGAAGAATTCAGCACAACAAAAGAGGCCATTGCCTTTGTCAATCTGAATTCAGACAGCGCATTCAAAGATAAATACTACAAAAAAGGAGAACTACCCGGCTTGCTTGATTCGGTACTTTTTGAATCAAAAAAAGGTACGGTATACGGGCCATACCGTGTAGATATGAGCTACCGGATTGCACGGCTCGAACGCATCGAGATGTTGCCCGATTCTGTTCGTGCCCGTCATATTCTAATCCGTCCGGATGAGCGGGTTAATGATGAACAGGCCAAGGCGCGCGCAGACAGCATATTGAATGTTATCAAGGCCGGTGGTGATTTTGCAGCGCATGCTCTTCAATTCTCTGCCGACGGGTCGGCTCAAAAAGGCGGCGATCTGGGATGGTTTAAAGACGGAATGATGGTTAAACCATTCAACGATTCATGCTTCTTCGGCAAGACAAATGATCTGAAACTGGTAAAGACACAATTTGGATATCATATTATCGAGATTACCGGACAAAGTCCGCGAGTAAAAAAAGTACAAGTAGCCGTACTGTACCGGCTGATCCAACCCAGCACCAAAACCTACCAGGAAATATATTCGAGGGCCAGCCAATTTGCAGGGGTAAACAATACATTAGACAAATTTTTACAAGCAGCACAGAACCAAAATCTGCAGGTTACCGATGCGTCCAATGTATACGATTTTCAGCGTGAGTTGCCCGGACTGAATTCGGCCAGAGAAATCGTTCGGTGGGCATTTAAAGCACAAAAAGGTGATGTATCTATTGCCATTGAAACAGACGGGCAATTTATTGTTGCCGCATTAAAAACAATCCGTAAAAAGGGCTATGCACCTCTTGAGCAGGTTAATAACCAAATAACCTTCCAGGTAATGCTTGATAAAAAAGCTGAATTATTAACACAAAAAATTAATGATGCCATGGCAGGCGCCAAGACGATTGCCGATATAGCAGCAAAACTCGGAGTTCAACCGGTGTCGGCTACAAACCTGAGTTTTTCAAGCTATTCAATACCCGGTGGTGGCTTCGATCCCTTGTTCCCCGCGATATTGAGCCGTTACGAACCCAATGTTATTACAACACCCATACGCGGCCAGTCGGGAGTATTTGTAGCTATGGTTACATCAAAAAACACACCTGAAATACCGGCAGACCTCGAAATAAACAAGATAACCCTTCGGGGAGAAGTTGAATCACGCCAGCAATATCTTGTTTGGGAAGCATTACGTGAGCTGTCAGATATTACAGATAACAGGGCATTGTTTTATTAACCCGGGACAACAACAAACATTTTCATTACAGGGATTAGCAGCCACTAACCCCACACTCCCGGTATCACTGTGTTACAAACAGGACACCTGCCTGCTAAAAGGACATTGGACAATACTTTAAATCCATCGCGCCGGATCAGTAGTTTTTTGCAACCCGGGCAATTCGTATTGTCTCCTTCCACTCCATCAAGATTTCCTGTGTAAACAAAATTCAATCCTTCATTTATGGCTATCTCGCGAGCTTTATAAATTGTTTCGGGCGGTGTTGGCTTCAAACCACTTAATTTATATGCGGGGAAAAACCTGCTAAAAAACAATGGCGTATCAGCAAAACCATTGGATGCAAGCCATGCACACATCTGACGGATCATGTCAAGACGATCGGTATAGCCAGGCACCAACAAATTGGTTATTTCGAGCCATACACCTGCTTCTTTCATAATTTTTAATGTTCGTAAAACAGGGTCCAGCGTACCGCCATTTAGCTGCATATAAACATTATTATCGAATGATTTCAGATCAACATTAGCTGCATCAGTAACTGTGGATATCCTGCGTAAGGGCTTCTCATTAATATAACCATTGGTAACCAGGATATTTTTTATGGATGATTTACGGGCAATAACTGATGTATCGTAAGCATACTCAAAAAAGGTTAATGGCTCGTTATATGTATAAGCAACAGAGCGACAACGTCCGGCCCTTGCCTGCTCTATTACAGCAGCGGGCATCAGATCGCTGTTCCGGGTATCGCGCGGACTCCTCTGGGATATCTGCCAGTTTTGGCAATTCATACAGGCAAGGTTGCATCCTGCGGTACCTATAGAAAAAGCTGTACTCCCCGGAAGAAAATGATACAAAGGTTTTTTCTCCACCGGATCAATATTAACAGCACACGGATTACCATATGCAATGCTGTATAATTTATTACCAATATTTATTCTGTTATGACAGTCGCCCATTTCATTTTCTGTCAGAATACATGTATTCGGGCAGAGATCACATTTCACCCCTCTTGCAGTCAAGGTATAGAAACTGGCCTCTCTGCTCCATTTCTCCGGCTGATTCTTACCGGTTTTAATCTGCTGCAATAAAGAAGGATATGAAGACAGACAACTGCCTGCAAGAGTTGATTGACGTATAAATTTCCGGCGTTGCATAAACAAATTTATATTCTTTTATAAGAAAAAAAACAACACATCCATTATTATTTTTTTTGTAATTTAGTTAAAAATTCATTAATGTATTTTAAATCTAAAATTTAAATCATAATAATAAAAAATTTAAGTATTTGAATCAACATACAAAATGCTGTCCGAAAAATATAACGATATTAATTATAAGATTTTGCGATTTGAAAACCATTACGGTTCACTACTGTTGAAGGCGCCAGATAGGTTTATGACGAATAATAATTTTATCGGATACAATTGTTTAAAACTATAAAACATACGCCATGAAAATGATGTTTATAACAGTGTTGACAATAGCTTTTACAGCCATTGCCATTTCACAGACAGTTGCTGACTTTAGCGATGTAAACCGCCATTTCGTTATCAAGCTACGGCCCGATTACAATTATGCCATTTACCGAGTTGACCGCAAAGATACTGCCATAACGCAGGTTCTGCTGAAGACCGGCAAATATTTTCCGCTTACCGACATCAAATATAAAATGGGGAAAACACAAATTGAATTTATCTCCGATGATATTATTATTGTTGAAAAATCGGATCTGATCCGTAATAATGACACGATGTATTGCTACAACACCTATTATCCCGACGGACGGATTCTCACCACCGGCCAATGGAATAACCGTCAGAAAGCAGGGATCTGGACTTTTTATGACATGGACGGGAAAGTATTCAGGCGGGAGTTGTATGACGAAGGCGTAATTATTACCGACACCTATAACGATGAACCGCAATACGACAGTATAGTGCGCAAATATATTAAACGGCGTTAATCATCACAGTACCTTTCTTTTCATACTCCGGTTCATCCGCGATTTTGCAATAGAAATTCCTTAGATACTATAAAACCAACATTTCTATTACATTAACGCGGTAACCCCGCCTTAGAAAATCTTATTGTTAGCAATTAGCTAACGATTAGATTTTCAAGAGCGTTTTTCAGTTGAGTTTTTTCAACTGAAAAATTCGGGTTCATTTTATTATTTTTACAGCATGATCAGACGGAGTTTGTACTTTTTCGTTCCGGCAGCAGTATTTATTACTGCATGTGCCGCGCCATCACTAATCATGGAAAAGAAAGAATTGCACCTGTTCATCAATTCGTTTCATCATCCGGTATCCGATATTTTTTTCAAACTGCTGACTCATGCCGGCAGCGGCTTTTTTGTTATATGCTGCGGACTATTGCTTTTGCTGATACACAGGGTACGAACAGGGATTATGATTATTGTGAGTTACAGCTTATCGGGCATCATTGTTCAGTTGTTAAAACGGCTTGTTTTTTCAGATATTGCACGACCGGCAAAACTGTTGTACGGCATGGATCTTCACCAGGTTAACGGAGTTAAAACACTCTGCTGTTACAGTTTTCCTTCAGGCCATGCGGCATCGGCGTTTGCATTGTTTACAGCCATCGCCATTACCACTCATAGCCGCGCGCTACAACTGACATGCTTCTTTTGTGCTGCAGCCATTGCTTTTTCGCGGGTTTACCTTTCACAACACTTCCTGATTGACATTACTGCCGGCGCAGCAGCCGGCTGTATAATTACAGTATTTACGGACTTTTTACTGCGCGCAAAGAAACCATGGATGGACAAACCGCTGATACAACTCATTAATCCGAAACGCAATGCACAATAACCGGGTCGTCATTCTAATTATCATCATTGCATCATCGCTACTGTTTATTCCTTTTACCGGAATCACCCACCTGTTCGACTGGGATGAGGCCAATTTTGCCGAGGCAGCACGTGAAATGATTGCTACAGG
Organism: uncultured Bacteroidales bacterium; assembly: GCA_964601385.1. Lineage (GTDB taxonomy): Bacteria > Bacteroidota > Bacteroidia > Bacteroidales > JBBRXJ01 > CAZRNJ01. The sequence goes on from CAZRNJ010000211.1 coordinate 4,475, forward strand.
CGATTACCTTTCGGTACAGATTAACTACCTTCCGTTTCACGAAAAACCACCATTATTTATCTGGATGCAGGCCCTATGCATGAGCATATTCGGAGTGAATGAATTGGCTGCACGCTTCCCCAATGCCATTTG
>CAZRNJ010000212.1:0-4591 GCA_964601385.1 uncultured Bacteroidales bacterium
CTGTTGCCGGCTTTTCTCCGTTTTCGCTGAGAATAGCCAGCCGTATCATGGCCCTGAGCCCGTATTTTGAGTAACTCGAAAGAAGCATTTTTTATTGGCTGAGTTCTATCATCCGGTTAAGACATTTCTGTGCTGCCGTAAGAATATCATCAGGTATTTCCACTTCGTAAGTGCCGTTAACCAACGAGTCGTAAATATCACTGAGCCGGATCTTTTTCATGTTTATACATACCCCGGGAGGTCCTATGCTGTAAAAAGTACGGTCAGGATACAGTTCCTTTAGTTTCAGTAACAATCCCTGCTCGGTTCCGATAATGAATTTTTTCGCGTTGCTTTCTTTTACCCGTTGTAGTATTCCCGATGTGCTGAATACATGATGAGCACGGTCAATCACTCCGGGTGGACATTCAGGATGAACGATGACTTCGGCGTCAGGGTGTAATCGAATGGCTTCGGTTAATAATTTTTCCTGAAAGTTATTGTGCACATAACAATAACCTGTGGCAGAAACGATTTTTTTTTTCGTGTTTCTCTGCACATAGCCGGCCAGATTTTTGTCAGGAACAAAAATTACCGTTTGCTCTTCAATCCGGTTAATTATTTTCACTGCTGTTGATGAGGTTACACAAACATCGCAAAGGGCTTTGACCTCGGCAATCGTGTTGATATAGCATACGGTTGCTGCGCCGGGATACTGTTTTTTCATTTCCAGTAACTGGCTTCTTCCTGTCATTCTGGCCATAGGGCAGCAGGCATGCGGGTTGGGGTTAAGTACAGTTTTTCCGGGTGAAAGTATTTTAACGGTCTCAGCCATAAAACTCACACCGCAAAAAACAATGGTCTGCGCAGGATCGTTCTTCGCCCTCATGCTCAAATCAAATGAGTCGCCAATATAATCGGCTACACGCTGTATATCGAGCGGTTGATAATAATGTGCAAGGATAACTGCATTTTTTTCTTTTTTCAACCGCAGTATTTCTTCAATATAGTTAATGTTTTCTTTCATTTTCTTCTTCAAGTAACATTAGAAATTCCTGAAATAATGTTCTGGCCTCATGTTCGCAGTTACCGCAAACAGTTGATATTCCTGTTTTTTGTTGGAGTTCTTCAAATGATTTAACACCGCTTTCTACTTGTTTTCTGATATCCCGGTCAGTGATATTCATGCAGGTACAAACCAGTTTGGGATCGGTTTCCAGGGTTGTTATTTGTGTGCCTTTGCGTTTATGGTAATCATCAATAGCCGCGCGCAGGGCCTGATCGCCCAGTACCGAGCAATGAATTTTATGATTGGGCAGTCCTTCCAGTTTTTCCATGATATCCTGCGGCTTGATGGCATAGGCCTGTTCGAGCGTCATACCCTTAACCATTTCAGACAACATGGATGTTGAAGCAATAGCGCTGGCGCAGCCATAGGTTTTCCATTTGCAGTCGGTAATGGTACGCTTTGTATCATCTACCTTAATAACAAGCATCATCATATCGCCGCATTTGGCATTGCCTACATATCCTTTGCCATCATCGCTGAAGGTATTCTCATCATCGAGGATATTTTTCGGATTCTGAAAGTGTTCTTTAACCGTATTTGAATAAACCCATTCCATGGTATTTTGTTTTTAACTTTTATATAATGGAGACATCACGCGTAACCGTTCGATTACCGGCGGCAGTTTTTCGAGTACATAATCAACATCCTCATCGGTGTTATTCATGCCAAAGCTGAAGCGTATGGAGCCATGGGCAATCTCTGCATCTACGCCCAGGGCAAGGATTACATGCGACGGGTCGAGCGATCCGGTAGAACAGGCCGAGCCGGTGGAAAAGGAGATGCCTTCAAAGTCGGCATATAGCAATATTGATTCTCCTTCGACATATTCGAAGGTTACATTGAGAGTATTGGGTAGCGCCTTCTCCGGATGGCCGTTGAAGCGGATATGCGGAATACGCGCTGTTAGTCCGTCACGAAGCTTCTGTTTCATTTTCAGGTACCGCCGGTTATTTTCGTCCATCTCGCGGTTGGCAATTTCTATGGCTTTGCCCAGGGCTATTATGCCAATGGTGTTTTCTGTTCCTGCTCTCCGGTTGCGTTCATGGTGGCCTCCATAGATGAGAGGACACAGACGTGTGTTTTTTCGTGAATATAATACTCCAATGCCTTTAGGAGCATATATTTTATGACCGGAGAATGACATAAAGTCAACGCCCAGATCCCGCACATTGAAACGGATTTTACCCAGCGCCTGCACACCATCGGTATGAAAATAAATATTATTCTCTTTTGCTATTGCGGCAATCTCTTTTATGGGCTGTATGGTGCCTATCTCGTTGTTAGCATACATGATGCTGATAAGACCTGTATTGTGTTTAATGGCTTTTCGCACTGCCTCGGGGTCAATTATACCATAGCGGTCAACCGGCACATAGGTAACCTCGAATCCACGTCGTTCGTAGCATTTGGCTGTTTGCAAAATAGAAGGGTGTTCGATAACGCTTGTGATAAGATGATTTTTGCAGCAGTCGCCGCTGCCGCATTTATCCTCGTTACAGGTTATTTTTTCACAGTAAACACTGTTGAGCACGGTATTGTTGGCTTCGCTGCCCGATCCGGTGAATATAATCTCATCCGGCGAGCTGCCGATGAACGTAGCCAGTTTGGCTCTGGCATCTTCAATAGCACGGTGGGCATCCTGTCCGGGGCTGTGCATGCTCGATGCATTGCCATACAGTTCCATTGCCCGTATCATGGCCTCTTTTACTTCCGGATGAAGGGGTGTTGTTGCGTTGTTATCGAGATAAACTGTTCTCATTCAATTAGTTATTTATTTTTTAAAATCCCATAGGATTAATAGGATTATAACGCAAATATAATACAATAATCCCAATTTATTCAATAGAAGTATCTGCAAAGAGACGAACTACTTGAATTAATTGGGTTTATCCCGATTTAGAAAAATAACCTATTAGGTGACTGATAAGGAGCATAATAAGGTATATTTTTCTTAATCGCAATGCAATAGAAAATTTTCTATTGCATAGTTTAGGATAATTGATTTGTATAACGACCGGAATTGTAATAATTATCAGTTGAGCGAAGGGGTTTGAAGGTAGAAGTTTGAAAGTTTAAAAAGTAAAAAGAATATATATATATCGGTTTCGGGCTTTGCGTTTGGGTGGGTTTTGGAGCACTAAACTGTCAACTTGCACTGAATGCTGCGAGGTGGGACACAAAGCTCCAAGTTTGCAAGTCAGCTCGCCTGACGCAAAATCCGTGTTAGCAGACGTTTTATATTTTTGTCGTCACGGTTTTAGCCAATTACTCTGAGGTTTAACAATAAGTCGTGCGTTATTGTATGCCATTTTCAGAGTTAAACAAGTCCTTGCAGTATAAGTCTTTTCATTAAGTTTATGCACTACCAATGCTAAGTCAGGGTTGGGAGAACCTGAAGTTAAGCATAGAGGGAGTAAAAGTTGAATTTTACCGTCATAATATTGAGGAACAGCTTCGTCCGGAATAACAGAAAGTTTGTTATGGCAGGATGTGGAGAAGGCGCATATTTTACGTGTGCTAAAATTAAAAAACGATAATCAGTTGCAAACGGCTAAAGCTATAGGTTACTCTATTAACACTCTGCGCACAAGGTTGAAAGAATACGGGATTGAAGTTTAAATATCGTTTACCGTCATTTGCTAAAAGTTTCAGTTGGATAGTAGCACTAGTCAACTCATTTTTTTCAGGAGTCAATAGACCTAAACTTCTGAGAAAAAATCATCCAATTATATGGGGTCTAAGACATGGGCTATTCGGTTATTCCTGTTTAAATTTTCCCAGGTCGTTGATATTTGAGTGATTGATGAAAGCGGCGCGTGATACATTTTGAGCGCATGCCCATTTAACATATACCTCAAGTGTTTTCCAATATTCATGGTCGCGGTTGCAGTCGAAAAGCAGTAAATAGCCCATAATAATATATCCGGCCATTTCAACCATTCGGCGCGCATGAAAGTCGGTATATTCGTTATTGTTCACAGCAGTAACTTTTTTCACTGCCTCGTCGTATTCATTTGTCATTTCAATGAGTACGCGGCGGTAGGTTTCGAGTTCGGGTTTAATTGTTTCGGCTTCGAATTCGCGTATACGGGAGAGGTATGCGCCAGTGGTTACACCGCGGATGGCAGCTACAACCTGCAACTGCGTTGTGCCCTCGTATATGGATGTAATTCGTGCATCGCGGTAAATACGTTCAATGGGATAATCCTTCATAAATCCCGATCCGCCATGTATCTGCAGTGAGTCGTAGGCGTTCTGGTTGCAGAATTCCGATGAGATACCTTTGGCCAGTGGAGTGAAGAGGTCGGCCAGTTTTTGATATCTTTTCATCTCCTCTTTTTCTTCTTTGGTCAGGGCGCGTTCTTCGCTGATGTGCATCAGTGTTTTGTAAATATCAACATAGCGTGCTGTTTCATAAAGCAGTGAACGCGAAGCGTCCAACTTGGCCTTGATGCTGGCAATCATTTCATAAACAGCAGGGAATTCGATAATGGCTTTGCCAAATTGTTTTCGTTCACGGGCATAAGACAGCGCCTCTCTGTA
>CAZRNJ010000213.1:0-4577 GCA_964601385.1 uncultured Bacteroidales bacterium
ATATAAACGACAACAAACGGATAATAAATGAAAATAAATATTTAATAACCGTATAATTGTATTTTGATTAAAACATTTGCAACACAAAAAGTGCTAATTATTAACCTTAAAAAAAGAGTTATGACAAATTTAAGAAACAGTGTTCAATTGATTGGGAATCTTGGAGGAGATCCGGAGATCAAGAAGTATGATGGCGATAAGACGATGGCAAAAATTTCGCTGGCAACGACCGATATGTATTATAATTCGGAAGGCAACAAAGTGAAGGAAACGCACTGGCACAATCTGGTGTTGTGGGGCCGTCAGGCATCGCTGGCAGAGAAGTATTTGAAGAAAGGCAGCGAGATAGCTGTTGAGGGAAAACTTACCAGCCGGTCGTATGAAGATAAAAACGGAACCAAGAAATACATTACGGAGGTTCACGTTAATGAGTTGCTGATGCTTCGGTCGCCCAAAGAAGAAACACTCGATCAACTCTAAGAAGATTATGACCCGCTATCAGGCGGGTCATTTTTTTTATAATATGTTTGCGGTTAATTGAGAGTGGATTATTATAATAATACAATCGGCACTATAGAATTGGGATTATTAGATATAAAAAAAAACCTTACAGCGATGTAAGGTTTTTAAAAATATATTAATCCGGTTAATTATTCCATCATTGACGAATTACTGTCATCGGGATGGTCGGCACCACCTTCTTTGCCTTTGGACTGCTGAACCACCATCTGGCGACCCATCAGTTCCTGTCCGTTAAGATCCTGAATAGCTTTGGCTGCTTCGATTTCGTTAGGCATTTCAACAAAGCCATAACCTTTTGAGCGCCGGGTTTTTTTGTCGATAATAACACGGGCTGAAGTGACTTCACCGAATGGTTCGAAAACTTCCTGGAGTTTTTGACCTCTGACTTTAAAATTGAGGTTTGCTACAAAAATGTTCATAGTACAAAAAATTTAAGTTTAATTATTAATAAATATACAATGCAAATATTGCCTGTTTCAATGTAAAGATAAAAAAAATCAATATATTTCGTTAGCTAAAACTTTATTTGAATTTGTACGCAGAAGGTTTTCCACAGTACTGATTTCAATAAACGATGCACCGTGATGTGTTCCGAAATTGCCGGCGACAACCACAACCAGATCAGGTAAAGATACCGCTTTTTTGGCAATCATATCGGATAATGTTTCGGTAATGAATTCAGCTGTTGTATCGCGGCTGTCCATATATTCGGGAATAATTCCATAGCTGAGAGCAAGTTCACGAACAACGCGGTGATTATAACATCGGGCGTAAACCGGTTTCATACCACGGTATGAAGCCAGATTGCGGGCGGTACGTCCCGAAGCAGTATCGGTAATAATGGCTTTTGCATCGAGATTTGCGGCTGCCTTTACGGCATATTTTGTGAGGTAGGCCGAGATGGCAGATGTAAGCGCTGTTGGTTCGACGTCATTAAATGGCTTAAGGTCTTTTTCTACGGCCTCAATAACTTTAACCATGGTTTTTACGGCTTCTACCGGATAATAACCAGTTGCAGTTTCGTTGCTTAACATTACGGCATCGGCTTCGTTGTAGATAGCTGTAGCAATATCCGATACTTCGGCACGCGTAGGGCGCGGGTTGTTAATCATGGAATGAAGCATCTGGGTAGCCACAATAACCGGCTTGCGCCGTTCGATACATTTATTGATTAGTGTGCGTTGGATAATCGGAATATTTTCGTAAGGAATTTCTACGGCCAGGTCGCCGCGTGCAATCATTACACCATAACAGTGATCGAGTATTTCGTCAATATTTGCAACACCCTCGGGGTTTTCAATTTTTGCAATCAGTTTAACCTGTGACTGGTGGGCATCAAGTATTTTCTGTATTTCGAGCAAGTCCTCTTTACCGCGGACAAATGAGTGAGCAATAAAATCAATATCATGTTCAATAGCAAATTGGATATAGCTCAGGTCTTTTGGATTTAAGGCAGGCAGCGATAGGGTTACTCCTGGCACATTTACACTTTTACGCGATTTAACAATGCCGCTGTTCAGCGCCACACAAATTAACCGGTTGTCTCTTTTATCAATCACTTTCAGTTCAATACTTCCATCATCCAGTAAAACGGAACTGCCGACAGGGATATCGTTAACAAGATTATTATAACGAACAGCAATACAATCAGGGCTGGAAACACCATCAGTATCGCCTAAAAGCGATATCTGACTGCCTTCTTTCAGCATAAATTCCTCGATTACTTTGCAGGTGCGTAACTCGGGGCCTTTGGTATCAATCATAACAGGTATGGTGTTGGAAACAGCCCGGATATTTTGGAGAATTTTTTTTGAACTTTCTACCGATTGGTGGGCGGTATTGAGTCGGATAACATTTGCTCCTGCATCATATAGCTGTCTGATAAATTCCACTTCGGCTCGCAGATCAGAAATGGTTGCAACAATTTTGGTTTTTTTCATTGGTATAATTTAATTGCATTATTTAAACGGGCTGTATAGATTAAATCTGTTACTGTTGTAAAAAAACATAATAAAAATATTGCAGCCCGGTATTTTTAATTCTCTTTTAATAATTTAATAAACTATTTTTCAAATACATACATATTATCCAAAGGACTGCAAAAATAAATAAAAAATGGAATGGAACAAATTTTTATTTAACTGATGAATATCATAAAGTATACTGTAATGGTTTAATTGTTAATAATTCTGTTGATAATTAAAGAGGCGCTTAACTATTATTTAAACAATAGCTAATGCTGAGCCCACACAGGCGGAGTTACTTTGCAATAAACTAAAACCGACGCACTATGTATACATTTACGTGTTCTTATAAAATCCAGGCCGATGTGAGCAAAAACAGGATGTATTGTATTATGAAGGGTTTGTTGATTGATGAGTATGTACACCGGGTAGTAAGAAAAATAAGGGAAGAGGCGAATAAGCTGAGTAGCGGATTTGATGTAATCAGCGACACACGGGAGTTGAAGCCCGGTACAGCACGTGATGCAGGTCGTATCAGGGATGCACAGCAGTATATGGTTGATAAAGGCGTAAATCGCTTTGTATGCGTAGGGGATACCGGTTCAGAAGAGTTATATCTAAAGACGAAATATTCGGTATCATCATTGGAAGAAGCTGAAGAGATACTCAATTAAAATTTGAAGTAGAGTTTAAAACCGTTCAGCAGCATTTGGATAGCAATTAGTGTGAGTACCATACCCATAAGCCGTTCAATGGCTTTAATAATGCGTTTGCCCATCCAGCGGTAAAGCGTCATTGAAAAGAGCAGAATAACAGTACTTCCAATCCATGCAAGCAGTAAGGCGCCGGATAGAGCGATCAATTGCCCGGGAAATTGCCGGGATAAGAGCATTAGCATTGCCATTGACGAAGGCCCGGCAATAAGGGGAACGGCCAGCGGGACAATTAGCGGATCGGCGGCCATGGCTTCATCGTCGGCAATCAAAGGCGCAGGAAAAATCATTTTAAGTGAAATCAGGAATAAAATCACGCCTCCGGAAATGCTTACTGCCGGTTCAGAAATATGTAATGCCAATAATACATAATGGCCAAAAAATAGAAAAAAGAACAGGATAATTAAAGCAATCAATGATTCACGCAAAATAATACGAGGGCGGTTGACAGCATCTGATTTTTGAAGAATGGAAATAAATAATGGCAGGTTTCCGAACGGATCAAGGACCAGAGCCAGCGTTATTGCAATAGTAAGAAAAGACATAAGAATACAAAAATAATAAATCAATCCTTAAAGCAAAAGGGCCCGGTAAAAACCAGACCCTTAACTAATTATTAACCCTAAAATGTCTCTGCCCGTGGAGGGTTGAGCAGAGATTAACCTAAAAGTTTTACCGTTTTTTAATAATTTAAATGTAATGATAACAAATTTATTTCGACTTATACAAAAAAAGAGACAAAGAGCCATATTTTAAGCTAATTGTTATGTATTAGAAGTTTTCTTAATGTATCGTTTGGTGTTATTTATTGATATGCATACATTTATTAAGCTATTCTTGTATAGCCGGGTAAGCCAAACAATGGAGAAAAAGTATTTGGATGGGGCTAACGAAAAAAAACTGTTTATAACAAATATTAGTTTTCTGATAGCAGACGCTTGAGTAAGGGAATTGTAATTTCTGATTTAAGAATATAGTTTTGCGCACCGGCTTCAATGATTTGCCGGAGATATTCGTTGTTATCCTGCCCGGATACGGCAATAATTTTTATCATGCGGCACATATCCATTGCTTTACGCGTGGCGGTGATTCCGTTAATAACCGGCAGTTCAATGTCAATCAGCACCACATCGGGGCATAATACCTGCAACTGCTCCAGAAACGATTCGCCATCGGATGCTTCGCCTATAACCTCGACATGATCAATATCGGCAAGTAATACTTTTATTGCAGAGCGGTATTCATCGTTGTTGTCAACTATCATTAATCGCATACTCTTACAATGAAAAAATGCAAAACTACCCTAAGCATTTATTATTTTTTTACACTGTTGTCCGGTAAAAGTTTAAAAGGGATATTTTTCCTTTTTAAATATCTG
>CAZRNJ010000214.1:0-4568 GCA_964601385.1 uncultured Bacteroidales bacterium
GTTGTATACGAAAAATCATCGTGCTTGCTGTTCAGCGGCACTCCCGGATTAACAGGCGGCTGCCAAATGCCTGCTTCTTGACGGGTGAAATAGATATCCATTTTACCCTGACCCCCGGAGCGGCTGGATGTAAAATACAGTTTCGAGCCGCCGGTAATGAACGGGTACATATCATTGCTCTGTGAGTTGACCGTGGGGCCAAGGTTTATCGGACTTTGCCACCCTGTATCCCGCCGTACTGATAGATAAATATCCAGACCTCCCTGTCCTCCCGGCATATCCGATGCAAAATATATCGTGTCGGCTTTACTGCTTAGTGACGGATGTACAACATTATACATCTCGTTATTATACCTGAAGGGCTGTGCCTGTGTCCATTCATTCCCTAATTTTGCCGATAGATAAATACCCAGTCGGTTGCTGCCTTGTATACTGCTGCCAATGCGCTTTTCGGCTTTTTGACTCCGTGTAAAATAGAGTGTTGTGCCTCCCGGCCCAAGACATGCAGGGCCTTCATGATAAATAGTCCGTAATTCTTTTGCAAACAGATTCGAATAATTTTTGGCTGTATCATAGTCACTGATGAAATATAGATCATACAACGATTCATCATTCGGTGTACGGTAATGGGTGATAAAATCGTTATTCCGGTTCGAAACAAACAAAATGCCTTGTCCCGGTAAAATATAGGGCGCAAATTCATTGAAATGTGGTGTGTTGAACGATAACATATTTACTTTGAACAGATCCTGGGCATCCGTGAACAGTGGTACCAGCAAAATGATATGTGTTAAAAATTTTCTCATCTGAATCGCGGATTAACTGCTTTTATTACATACGAAAATTCATAGTGTAGCATAATTTCATGGGTGCCGTTTCCATATTGACTGAGTGCCCCGCTGGAATATTCGTATCCGTAACTGATTTTGAACTGACGACTCAGATCAACACGCAGCATACCGATAAGTGCATGGTCTGTCCGGTATGATAAACCAAAAGCCATAACCTCTGGGAAAATAGCAAAGACCGTAAATTCCGGAGATAATCCATTTTGCCCCTGGTACTTCATGAGTGTGGAAGTTAATAACCGGAAATTTTCATTGTAAACAGGGTGATATCCGGCTACAAGATAATAGTTGTAGTTTTGTGGGGTTGATGTGATGGTGGCGTTTTTATTTCCACTATTATGCGTATAAACCAAGAGTTCGGGTATCGAGATTCCTGAAAACATACGGTTGGTATGATAGTATAAACCGGCTGAAGCGGCCGGTAGCAAATGATTCTCTTTGGCATGGGTGAATATACGGTCTCCTTCGTCTACGGTTTTTATTTCGCTAAACCGTGAAGTAAGCAGGGCTATTCCGCCACCCAGACCCATCGAAAGCAGTCCGCGCGATACCGGTATCCGGTAAGCGTAATTGAAACGCATGTTCTGTTTTTTTGTAATTCCATATTCTTCTGATGAAAGGACGGCTCCCAAAGCTACTTTTTGGTTTCGCAATTGCGCGTCGGCTGTGAGAAAATAATATGAAGGCGACCCTTCAATTCCGGCCCATTGGTTCCGGTATAACATAGCAAATGCAAGTGCATCCCGGCTGCCGGCAAATGCAGGATTATAGCCGTTGGCGCATACTATATAATTCGTGAACGACGGTTGTATCTGTGCATAAATAGCACCCGTATAAAATGATAATATAATTAATATAAAATGTTTCATTGTGTCTTAATCAGAAAAAATCCTTTCTTCTCTGCCTCGGTTGTCCCTTTTACCCTGAATATGTAATAGTAGGTATCATCGGCCAGGCGTGTGCCTCCTGTAATTTTTCCATCCCAGTTATTATCATAGTTATTTTTCTGGTAAAGGATATGTCCCCACCGGTTGAAAATAATCAGCTCATTCTCTTGTGCGTTTTCCAGCCCCTGGATAATAAAGTAGTCGTTCAGATTATCGCCGTTAGGTGAAAATCCGCCCGGAATAAATATGTCGTAAATATCTATTATCAGCGAATCTTCCATTAGCGGACACAGTGCTTTGGTTACTGTCCATAAAAAAATACTTCGCGTGTCTTTGGTAAGCCCTGTTACCAGTGTTTGTATCGAGTCGGGTGAGGCAATATTTCCGCTACCTGAAAGTAGCGACCAATGCCCGCTCTCATTTTTACCTAGAGGGGTTGCAGTGATAATGGTATCGGTGGTGAAAAAAACTTTAAAATCATTCTGCGCTCTGCTTGCTGTTGGTTTGTAAAACCTCAGTTTTAGAGTGTCCGAAGTGCTGCAGCCCTGGTTTGTTACTGTCCACCGGAATGTATATATGCTAAAATCGGTCGCTGAAGGATAGAACAATGAATTATATGTTGTTGAATCGCTGAACCGGTAACCGGCCGGTGCGCTTATTACGCTCCATTGCCCGTTTCCAAACGATATAGTTGCAGGCAATACACACAATGTATCACAGATATCTCCATCTGTTCCTGCTTGTGCTGTAGGATATCCGTAAACGGTTATTGCTTTCCGTCCTTTTTCTAATGTATCGGCTGAATAGCAGCCACGGCTGTCCCTGATATTGTATATGCGGTATACAGGTGAATGGATTATGTTGGTGGTTTGAGGGTGGATATTTATATTAATACTGTCGAAAGGAGCGGTTATCGTGTCATATACCGATATGCTGTCATACAGAATGATGGTATAGGGTGCTGCTTGTCCGTTTATCTTAATCTGCAGCGGAACCGGGCTGTTGCTGCATACTGCAGTGTCGTTTCCATATAATATCCCTCCGGGTAACGGATATATGCCCAGTGCCAGCACTGCGCTTGTATCGTTACATACAAGAGAATGCACGATACGACGAAAATAGGTCTTTGTATAAAGGGTGTCGGCGAGGTAATTGATGGCATGAGCATTAACTATGGTATCGTAGTGAATGCTGTCGGCTGACTTAATCCACTGGTAATTGTAGTTTTTTGAACCGCCGGTGGGTATCTGTCCATTGATTGGTGTGAGCGGACGGGTACCCTTGCATACCCGGGATGACGAGATAGATATATCGTTTTGCTGTATCTCCGGTAGCCACAGGTAAGTAAAACTTGTTCCGGTGTCTTTGCAGCAATTATTCGCTCCCGAGAATACTATACGCCTGAAATATGTGGTGTCCGAAAGCATGGGTGGAATATAATTTATCGAATCGTGATTGCCCGTTGCATCGTTCCATAAAGAACCATTGGTACTCGATTGCCAGGTGTAACTGTATTGTCCGTTACCGCCGGTGGGACGAACGCCTTTTAATGTATCTGCTAGGGTATTTTGACAAACATGGGCATTGGCAGTATAAGTGTTATTAATGATAGATGGTAAAACGGTAATGGTAATAGTATCGCTGTAGCTGTTACAACGGAGTGAGTTTACTTTACGCCTGAAATAGGTGGTGTCGGTTAGGGCTCCCGGCTGATAGTTTAAAGCTGATGAGGATATGTCATTCCATAATTGACCGGAGGTTGACGACTGCCAAGTATAAATATATGTGCTGTTTCCGCCCGACACAGTGGTCCCGGACAGCGAAAGGGGTGTCTGTCCGTGGCAGATCACCTGCGCTGCGGATATGTGGTTATTGGTGATAGCCGGTAATACCTGTATGATAATACTACTGCTGGTATCAATGGTGTTCAGCGATTGAACAATCCGGCGGTAATAGGTGGTGTCGTATAAACTGGTTGTGAACGTAAAATCTTTACTGTTGGCTGTACCTCCTGTTGCATTCATCCATGGTCCGCCAACGGTGCGTTGTTGCCACTGGTAAGTGAATATTCCATTCCCACCGCGGGGCAGGGTTGCTGGTATCATTTCTGGTGTGTCACCCTGGCAGATTAATTGATTTTTTAATACAACATTAAACAGAAAGCCGTTGAAGGGTACATTTATTCCGGTAAGTGTATCGCCATTCTCGCCCGATGTGGCTCCGCTGCTGGGACACAGGGCTATGTTGCCCGATGCACCGCCCGATAAGTTTAATGCCGGTAAAATATGTTGGTAAAATGTTTTATTTTTTAGCCATACTAATCCGCCGCCGCCACCACCGCCCGGCCCCGTACATGGCGAGCCGGTGATACGGCCGCCCTGACCCCCGGAAACATTGAGTGTTACTGTTCCCTCAATAAAAGGGGCATCAATTACAATGATCCCGCCGCCGCCACCACCGCCGCCGCCACTGGCTTCTGCCGTATCGGTGACACTTTGTCCGTTAGCCCGGATCGTTTTATTATTGCTTACAAGCGTGTCGGTTACTATTAGTACGATACCGCCGCCATTACCGCCGGTTGTAGCTCCGCCGCTGACGGATTGTGTTCCGCAGCCGCCGCCGCCGCCAAAGAAAAGGAGATTGCGGAAGGGCAGGTCATTCGAAAAATATCCCCGCGCAATACGGCCGCCATTCGGCTTCTTCGACAGGTAGCTCATCGTGCATCCACTCATCTCATTGCCTCCTTTGCCTCCTGCGCCGATATTTCCGCCACCATAGCCCCCTGCATATTTCCCGTTACCGCCGCCGCCGCCATTCACGGCTATGCCCATGC
>CAZRNJ010000215.1:0-4521 GCA_964601385.1 uncultured Bacteroidales bacterium
GTAGCATCATTACTCCTTTGCCCAGCGACATGGCTTGCTCAAACGAGGTTTTTAAACGCTTTTGCTGTTCTTGCGTTATTGTTAGCTTATCAACTACCACTTCGATATCGTGCGTTTTATACCGGTCAACCTTTGTGTTATGCTTTACCTCATGTATCTCACCGTCAACACGGGCATACAGATAACCCTTTTTGCGGATCGTTTCAAACAACTCCTTATAATGTCCTTTGCGGCCCTGTACCAGTGGCGCCAGGATATATACTGGTTTCCCGTTAAATTGCGAATGGATCAGGTCAATAATCTGGCTGTCGGTATATTTTACCATCTTCTCCCCAGATAGATAGCTGAATGCTTCTGCAGTCCTGGCATACAATAAGCGCAGATAATCGTAAATCTCGGTGATAGTACCTACCGTTGATCTCGGATTTTTTGATGTGGTTTTTTGCTCAATGGAAATCACCGGGCTTAGCCCTGTGATCTTATCTACATCTGGTCGCTCTATGCCGCCCATAAATTGGCGGGCATAGGCCGAAAATGTTTCGATGTAACGGCGTTGACCTTCGGCATAGATTGTATCAAATGCAAGCGATGATTTTCCGCTGCCACTTAACCCGGTAATCACGGTTAATGAATTACGAGGTATGGCGACATCAATATTCTTCAGATTGTGTACCCTGCTGCCATAAACTTTTATACTGTTTTCTGTCATCCTGCCTGATTTTTAAAAGTGCAAAATTACCGATAAAAAACAGAAAAATTGTTTTGTGGTGTATTTAATCCTTTAGGAGTAGTTAATGCGCAGTGATTAAGAAAAATATAATTTTTATGCCATTTGCAAATATTTTAGTCCGTATATCATCTGCATAATGCAGTGGTACTAATTGTTTATTTTAAATAATTCTGTATATCTTCTCTGGTTAGTAACTGCGCGAATTGCTCTCAGGAATATAAAGCGTATATTGCTTCCCTTGCATATTCGTCAGTTTATCGGCACGGAGCCATGGATTATGTAGCTTAAGCAGTTTATAGCTGATCCCTTGTTTACGGGCAAAAACAGTAATGCTGGTAATTGTTGTGTCAACCGTAATGGCTCTTGCTTTGAGTTCAGGATAGAGATTTGATGGTTGAATCCGGAAACCATATTCTGCCGGTTGTGACAAAATTTGCTTTATAGCCAGTATGCGATAAATATATCGTCCTGTTTCGTTATTCAGTTTCAGGTCATAATAATTGTTCGTGGCCTGAATCATGCTTTGTCGTTTTAATTCGGTCCGTCCAATGTTAAACGATGCTGCGGCCATGGTCCAGTTGCCAAATAATTCTCTGGCTGATCTAAAATACAGGCAGGCAGCCCGGGTTGCTTTTTCCAGATGATAGCGTTCGTCAACTTCGCCATTTACTTCCAGTCCGTATTCTTTTGCCGTTGTTTCAATAAACTGCCAGTAGCCCGTTGCATCTGCTGGTGATACAATGTGCAGAAAGCCGCTCTCGATTAAAGGTATATATTTAAAATCTTCGGGAATATTATTCTCCTTCAGTATTTTTTCGATGACCGGAAAATAGCGGTTTGCCCGTTTGATAAACAGCAGTGTTTGTGACTGCCAATAGATATTAATCAGCATTTCCCTGTCTAATCCTTCACGTACATCAAAGTATTGCAACGGCGCCGGTTCGCCGGCAAAGTTTATGCTGTCGGGAAGGGTTACCGGCTGGATGTTGTATTGCCGGCCAAGCGGTGTATTGTTACTTTTTGTCTCTGTTGAATCTGAGAAAAAGGAAAACAATAATACGAGGTTTAATACCAGCGAAAAAACAAGGAGCGGGCGTAATGTCTTTTTCATGTCAGATTATATTTTTCCGGCTATTAAAAGTCCTGTTATACCAATAATTAGCCCTGCAATTATTTTTACGGCTTTTATCATGGCAAAACTTTTTTTCGACTCGGCCAGCAGGGGAAGCGCTCCGTGTCCCTCATGTACAATTGAATTGGCAAATACAGTGGAGAAGGGAATACTGCCTTGTGCGAACATTGAAATAAAAATGAGGTTTGGGCCCGATTGCGGGATAATGCCAATAATCAGCGCTATCAGCAAAATAATGAACTGATTGGTTTCTATCCATTCTTCGAAATGCAGATATTGTAGAGCCAGTTCAATAAACAAAATGGTTCCGAAAACCCAGAGTGTGATACGTAAAAAATGTTTTTTTATGATGTGACCCCACAGGTGCTCTTCAAGAAAATGATCGGGCACAATAAGCATTATAAATAGTGCGATGAATGTAAAAATAATGAATGTAATTCTGCCCGAATCAATCATGTGCTCTGCCGGTCCGTGGTGACTGTGTGTGTCGTGCGAATGGCTCAGATAGCCCGTCAACAGCAGGTACAGCAGAAACAGATGGCTGAAGATCAGTATGGCGCGGTGGAAACTGATGGGCGCGAAATTTTGTTTTATAGACGATAACCATCCTGCTCCGGCATATTGATTATCATGCTGATGGATCTCAAAATGCATTTTTTGTTTAGATACAGGATGTTTTTTTATAAACAGCGAGACAAGCAGTCCAAGTGCGATACCTGTTATAATGAGCATTACCGATAGCTTTAACGCTTCACCGGGCATCATGCTGAACATAATCAGCGCCTCATCGCCGAACGAAGCCGTAAGACCGGCAACCAGAGAGCCAAAACTCAGCACCCGGTGAAGGTATAACGATACCACAGCATAACTGCCCAGGCATCCGGGAAGTACTCCTACTGCTGCCGATAATACTATTTGTAACCACGACGACTTTTGCAGCGGATCTATCAGCCGGCCTCCGGTTTGTACATTCAGGTATTCGATGATAAGCATCATTACCAACACAAACCCGCTGACTGTAATGGTTAGATTAATAATCTCCTGTAACATTTACCGTTATTCTTTCAGCAACACTTTTTTTCCAAATCGTCCTTTGCGCGACGATAGCTGTACGATATAAAAATCGGATACCAGGTCTTCGGCATTGATTTCAAAAATATAATCTCCTTCAGGCAATGCAATGGATTTTAAAATGGATTGTTTCATCCGTCCTTCTACATCAAGCACTTTAAGTGATACGGTATCGGTTTTGTGTAATGTGAATGATACCGTCGTCATCCGTTTGAATGGATTGGGATATACGGTCAGATCAATATTGTCACGCTTTACGGTAACCATAAGCGTGTCTTCTGTCATGAATTTGCTCTTTTTGATACTGTCCTGTATATCAGGTTTAACACTCTTCAACGATTTTACCGTTGAAATGGTTTGGGTGGCGGCATAAACAGGCAGCAGTGCAATTAGTATTAGTATGCAGAACTTCATCATAATACAAAAGTATAAAAAAAATGGTTAAACCGGAATTTCATGATTTCAATGGTATTTGTCTGTAATAGTTTTATTATATAATGAAAAAATTGATTATTTTAGTCCTTCGTTAATTAACTAATTAAAAATAAAAAATATGAAAAAAATTAAAGTATTGATTGCAACACTTCTGATTGCTGCGGTAAGTATTACTTCCACCGGTTGTTATGGTTCATTCGGACTCACTAAACGGGTGCTCGAATGGAATGGCACTGTTGGTGATAAATGGGTGAATGAGCTGGTCTTTATTGTATTTCTGATTGTTCCGGTATACGAGATTTCAACCTTTCTGGATGTATTGCTTCTGAATTCAATTGAGTTTTGGTCAGGCCAGAATCCTGTAGCGATGAATGCTGCCGATTCATATGAAAAGACACTTTCTGCCGGTCAGCGTGCCCTTACGGTTAAAGCAACACGAAACCGGTTATCATTTATGGCTGATGGCAGTAAACAGAATGTACAGATGGTTTATATGCCCGGGGAAAAAGCTTGGTATATGGATAATGGCAACAGACGCGTAAAGATGGTTGAAATGGCTATGCACGATGGCAAACCGGTTTATGTTGTTTATCAGCAGGAAAGGAAAGTAGTTATTGAGCAGGGCCGTTACACGCGCAGGGAGTTAAAAAACCTGTTAGCGGTTAAAAATTAGGGTTCAACAAAGATATGTTTTGGATTCAGGGTAGTATCGGCTGATAATGTCATTTTTACAGTTTCGCGGTTCACCAGCATAGGATTAAATAGCATAGTGGGTACCATTTTGAAATCGTTGCTGATGGTTACAAACCCTGCATCGTTGAGTTTTGATTCTGTCGCCAGTTTTACGGCCAGCAGGGCTGCATTGGATGCAATCGTTTCGATGGGTTTATAGATTGTAATGGTTTGAGTCCCTTTTACAATTCGTTCCAGTGCATCTTTTTCTGCATCTTGTCCGGCTACAGCGATTGTGCCTGTTAGTTTTCTTTCTTCAATTGCCTTAATGGCGCCCCGGGCCAGGGCATCATTAGCGCAAAGGACGACATGGCAGGTATTTTTCATCAGGCATTCGAGCATGGCTTTATAGCCCTGCTCATCATCCCACTCGTTAACATGTTTGTCCATTACCAGCCGGATATCGCCTTTGTCAATAAAG
>CAZRNJ010000216.1:0-4521 GCA_964601385.1 uncultured Bacteroidales bacterium
GGTATCAAGTGCATGATAAGGAAACCCGGCCAGTTCAACATAAGATGCCGCACCATTTGCGCGACGGGTGAGCGTAATGCCAAGGATAGCGCTGGTTTGCCGGGCATCATCACCAAAGGTCTCATAAAAATCACCCACCCTGAACAATAAAATAGCATCGGGATGTTTACTTTTGATGGCCGTATATTGCTTCATCAAAGGCGTATCTACATATTTAGGGAGATCATTCAAAAGAATATTCGTTTTTTGTAAAAGTAAAAAAAGTATAAGATATGCGGCCGGTGAGTTATTAACAGTAAACCCCAATCCGGCGGCTATGCCATATCCGTGAGGTGCAACTGATTGACAAAATTGAGAAGCCGGGAAGATGCCGCAGCAAGCGAGAATTGTGACTGGCAAAGTTCAAAACCGGCATCACCCATGCGGGTACGGTTAACCGGACTATCCATAAGCGTTACAACAGCATCAGTAAACCGATCCATATCAAACGCGGGGATCAGCAGCCCATTTACATTATGCATAATAAGTTCCGGATTACTACTCAAATTCCATGCCACTACCGGTTTATGGCAGGCCATGGCTTCGGCAATTACAAATCCAAAGCCCTCCCATAACGAAGGCAAAAGAAAGATATCAATAGAATGCATAAATGAAAAAACATCATCAATAAAACCCGGAAAAAAAACACAATCAGAAAGGTTATAATTATCCACCCGCTTTTTCAGGTCGTTAAGCATAGGGCCATCGCCCCCAATAAGCAGCCGGAAATTGAGGTTCCGTTCACGCAGCCGTTTAGCCAGTTCAATCAGATAATGCTGACCTTTCTGATGCACCATACGACCAATATTTCCCAATACAACCACATCCCGGTTAATCGCCCTAACAGGAGGCCTGACAGCGCTTAAATCAATACCATTATACATTACCTGTATTTTATCCTGTGGGAAAAGGGCTGGATTATTTTGTAACAATGTATTCTTTGTTGCCTGGCTGTTTGCAATAACATGAGTAAGCACATGACCAAACAGATAGCGGTTCAGAAAAGAATTTTTTACCGGAACCGCGCTTCCCCTGCGATAAATAATATTTTTAACGCCAGCCGTTTTTGCCGCCATACCGGCAAGTTTGACATCGGAAGGATGGTTAAGGAAAAGCGTATGTATTTTTCTGTTTCTGAAAAACGCTGCAAGGCGGAGACGTTTAAACGGATTAAGGAAACTCAGATTAGATACGGAAACAGGGAAACACGGCAAGCCATTTTCTATTGCCTTCCTGTACAAAGCGCTTCCGGGCGAAGTCCCCAGCACAACCGGATAACCGGCATTTTTCAGACACAAAGCCATTTCGAGATGCCATTTTTCGCCTCCACCCCAGGTTTTTATTGTATTAAAGAAACAAATATTCCGGTTCATAACTCTAATCCCTTATAGAGCTGGCGAAGTTTAACCCCTCTCAGATAAACGGACCATGCAGAATGAAGAGCAATAACAAATCCATAAAAGCCATCGAGAAAACCCGCTTTCAGAAAATAAATAGTAAAAAATTTAACAAGCGGCAGAATAAAGATATGCCAGGGCCCGGCCTTTTTATTCTTTGCGAAGGCGCCTTTTGCCTTAATCCCGGAGAATTTATTAATCTGATCAATATGCTGAGAGATACTCGAAAACGAAAAATGCAAAAGATTACCTTCTAATTCTTTACATGTTGCTCCTTTTTCAATAATTATTTTATCGTGCGGATTAATGCCACCCCATCTGGCTTTCCGTTTATCGAACAGCCGGATTTTTTTATCAGGATACCAGCCCGAGTGCCTGATCCACTGGCCACAAAAGTTATTTAACCGGTTGATAGTATAGCAATCATGGGTCCAGTTAGTCAACGCACAGCGGATAGATACAGCCAACTCATCAGAAAGCGCTTCGTCGGCATCAAGCGATAAAACAAAAGGATGGGTTGCCAACGACATTGCATAATTTTTCTGTTCGATATGACCTTCAAAGCCATGTTGAGAAAAACGGACATTAAACCGGGCACAGATCACCTCCGTATTATCGGTTGAAAACGAATCAACAACAATGATCTCATCAGCTATTCCGCCGACTGAACGGAGGCAACGTTCAATATTTTTCTCCTCATTAAATGTAATAATAACAACAGACAGTTTATTCATTTTTCAGTTATTCCTGGTAATAAACTCTTTTAACCCTTTCGGGGATAGATGTCAACACTTCGTAAGGGATAGTATCCAACCAACCGGCCACAACAGATAATGGCTGGCGCCGGCCGAAGACAATTACCTCGTCACCTGTCTCAGCAGGTATACCTGTAATATCAATCATACACATATCCATACACACATTCCCAATAATAGGAGCCGGCATACCATTCACCAAAAGGCAGCCGTTTCCATTACCGAGACGGCGATTCAAACCATCAGCATAACCGATGGGGACAACAGCAATCACACTATCACGAGTTAACAGTCCCCGCCGGCCGTATCCCACCGTTTCGCCTGCAGCGAGATAACGGATTTGAGACAAATAACTTTTAAGAGTACTGACCTGCTGAAGCCGTGACGGATCAACAGCGCTAATTCCATATAATCCAATTCCAAGTCGTACCATATCAAACTGAGCATCCGGAAAACGTTCAACACCGGCAGAATTAAGGATGTGCCGTAATACCGGATAGCCCAACGCAGAGATCATATTTGAAGTACGATTGGCAAAATCAGCAATCTGCGTTCTGGTAAACGCATCAAAAGCCGGATCATCTGAAGCAGCGAGATGAGAAAAGACCGAACGCACAACAACAGTATTATCGGCTTTTAAAATCTGAATAAGGTCGCCGCTTTCCGGTTCAGAAAAACCTAACCGGTGCATACCAGTATCCAGTTTGATGTGAACAGGATAATTTTTAATCCCCCGTGAACGCAAAAAAGAAATAAACTCTCTTAACAGGGTCAAATCAAATATTTCCGGTTCAAGAGAATATTCAGTCAATAGCTCAAAGCCGGCAGGATCAGGATTCATAACGATTACAGGAAGATGAATATTGGCTTTACGTAGTGTTACCCCCTCATCGGTAAAGGCCACACCAAGAAAATCAACATGACTAAACTGCAGGATTCCGGCAATTTCATGGGTACCGCTGCCATACGAGAGAGCTTTAACCATAACCATAACACGGGTTTCCGGTTTTAACAACCCGCGAAAATAATTGAGATTATGCACAAGAGATGACAGGTCTATCTCGAGCACAGTGCGATGATTCTTTTCTTCGAGCAACGACACGATCCGCTCAAACTCAAAGACACGCGAACCTTTAATAAGAATTGCAGAATTGGAAAAGCGCTGTCCGGCAGAACGGATAAAATCAGATGTATCACGATAAAAACTACAATTACCGGTAAACAGCGACCGGTACTGAGAAATCTGCGGGCCAATACCGATAAATCCAGAAACAGGCCGTGAACGGAGCATTGCAGCGATCTCTCCATAGAGTTTCTTTTCCGGGATACCCGACTGTAAAACATCGGAGAGAATAATCACTTTCCCCAAATGTTGATTCTGCTGAAATAAATAATCAATGGCAATGGATAATGAACCGATATCATTATTATAACTGTCGTTAATCAGCGTGCAGTTATTCCGTGCCTTTTTCATTTCAAGCCGCATTGCAACAGGGGTCAGATGTTGAATACCTGCAGATATCCATTCAACAGTACAACCAAGAGCCAATGCAGCACAAATAACTGTGATGCAATTTTCTACTGATGCATTATCCTTAAAAGGAACAGTTACAGCAAACCGTTTTCCATCAAATACGGCATCCAGCACTGTCTCCGACTCCCGCCTGCTGATATCAACAAGCAGATCGGCCTTTTTGTTCTTAGCCGACCATGTAATCAGGCGTGTTTGAGTAAGTAGCGGAGATACTGAAACCGCTCTGTGTACGCGAAGATCATCCATGCCATACACAAGATAACGACAGTTACGAAAAAGTTTAATCTTTTCGGATATTTTATGCTCCAGCGATATAAAGTTTTCCTGATGAGGAGGCCCGATATGAGTAAGAATGCCAAGATTGGGCTTAATCATATCGTGAAGGCGTGTCATCTCACCCGGCTGTGATATACCGGCTTCAATAATTGCTGCCTGATAATTATTATCGAGCAACCAAAGCGACAGCGGGACACCGATTTGAGAATTATAGCTACGCGGACTCCGGACGACACTGCGTTTAAGAGATAAAACCTGATAAAGCCATTCTTTAACGATTGTTTTTCCGTTGCTTCCGGTAATTCCGATTACTGTTGATAAAAACCGGCTTCGCTTAAATGCAGCCAGTTGTTGAAGGGCCTTAAGCGTATCATCAACCGCAACAAACGCAGCATCAGGATAGTTTAACCATTCATCAAACCCCTTTTTAACGATAAAACAACGAACACCGGCCTGATAAACATCATTAATATATGAATGTCCATCCTGCCGTACGCCGGCCAATGCAAAAAAAACAGAA
>CAZRNJ010000217.1:0-4508 GCA_964601385.1 uncultured Bacteroidales bacterium
GTGCTACTGATATTCACAACAACCGGTTATAGCCAGAAACTGATTGATGAGGATATAACAGACAGTATAATAGATCATTACGGTTCGGGCGACAATGGTGCGAACTGGCATATCTATGGTCCTGGTACTGCATTCAGACGGACTAACGGCAGACCCTTTACCTACGGGCTGTCGAACAGAATCCAGGCCGGTGGTGGCGGATGGGCCGACGGAGCACAATGGTATATTGGCGCCGATGATTCGGTATATTTCAAAGTACACAAGATTGACGATGTATCGCTGGTACGTTTCACAACATTCTCCGACTACTGCTATAAAAATAATTTCGGCGGTATTGAAGTGGCCATGCTGGAGTATCGTGATTCCCTGGCACCACCACCCGATTATGGTCATGACCAATCGTGGGAAACAATGAATTGTTACTATACACCACCGGGCAAGGGCGGATGTTCCAACCAGATGGAAACGAATGTTGAGAATACCGACGCAGCCGGTTACTGTTCCATTGCCGGCATTAATTACGCGCATAAAAACAACTATTATGCTATCGCCGACCTCGACAGCACACAAACCGGTCTGGTACTTTGGAGAAACAAAAAAGATATTAAAAAAGTGAACATCGAACAGTGGGGCAATGTCAATCACGGCGATTTTATGATTGATACACACATGGTCTCAAAACTCGATCCCACAAATGAATACAGCTTATTCAGCTATGTGCAGGTAACCTTTTTCCGCGGACAGGCCACGCAACCCGCGTCGCAGTATATCCAGCGCAGCGGTATCCCCTATGACCAGATACAGATAGGCATAGCACATCTTGAAGTAGGGATCACCAAAAACTCAGATTTTAACCTTGATTATACCACCGACTCGGCAGATATAGCCATACTGGCAGCAAACAACAGCGCAACAGGCGCTTTGGCACACATGCAGAGCGGTGATGCAGACAATAACGACAGTGTGAATCTGTTCGATGGGCTGCAGGTGATCGCCTTCTGGAACGACACAGCTATGGCTCCATCAGCAGCAGGCAAGTATAATCCGGTTACCGGTGAGGTCTTGCTTGATTTGAACAACATCAGCTATTTTCATCTTGAAGGGCCTGCGGGAGTATTCTCGGGGACAGCGGCCGATTTCTCATCACTTAACGCGCAGCTCACTCTCGACAATAATAATAACATCGGAGCCATCACTAATGATGAATGGAATGTCACATCCAAAAATCTCGGGGCTGTGGCTGCTACCGGACAATCACCATCAAACCTTTTCGTTGTTGTAAACTATAAAGGGAGTAACAACCGGTCGGGGTTCAGGATTCCGCTCGACAGCACCGTTTTTGTTGGTGGAACCAATATTAAAACCGGCGATTCCCCTGTGTTTTATCCCAATCCGGCCAGCAATCTGCTGAACATTAAATGTCCATCATGCTTCTCATCTTCAACCACAACAACAATAATAGACGGCAACGGCAAGCCAGTATTTAAGAAAACCGGGATAATCCAGTCACCTTTGGATATCAGCAGCTTACCGGCAGGGATATACATTGCCATACTAAATAATGGAAACGTTACGTTACAACAACGAATTATTATCACACGATAAAACTATGACCACACGAATATTTCTACTACTCCTGTTCGTCACGCTCACGGGCTATACCCAGGATAAATACCTGTTGCAGAATCAGGCCATTGAGCAGATGAAGATCAATGATTTTAAAGGCGCTATCGGACTACTGGATAAAGCGCTAAAGACCGATTCAACATTTACCCAGTCACTGTATAACCGCGGTGTATGCAACCTTAACCTGAGCAAGGTGAACGAAGCATTAGCAGATTTTGAGAAGGCCGAAAAATATGGATTTGATGCTTATCAGCTATTCAACAACATCGGACTTTGTTATTATCATCAAAAAAAATATTCGGACGCCATCAGCTACTTTAAAAAAGCGATGAAAAAAGATTCAACCAGCAAGATGATTTATAAAAACAAAGGAGCCGCTGAATTTGCGCTGGGCATGATGGCCGAAGCCGAGCAGTCGTTCAGCCGCGTGATTACCATAGACCCCAGTGATGATGACGGATACTATAACCGGGGTTATTTGTTTTATAGTATGCATAAGTATAATCAGGCGCTGGATGACCTGAACCAATCAGTTAAACTGAACAAGTTTAACATTGATGCCGTATTTACCAGAGCGCAGACCCATAGCGAGCTCAATCATCTAGATGAGGCAACCGCCGACTACACCGTTGTAATACAATACCGGCCAAAAGATTTGAATTCATACCTGGGCAGGGGGCTCTGCAATGCCAAACAAAAAAAATACGAACAAGCCATTGACGACCTTACCGAGGCCATAAACATTAATCCAGATAACGCGCAGGCATGGTTTATCCGGGGCACTACTTTCTTCGAAATGCAAAACCTTACCGATGCCTGTTACGATTGGCATAAATCAATGTCTCTGGGTATGTTCAACGCGAATGGACTGATTGAAACCTATTGCGGATCACAGGAAGAAAAAAAGTAACCGCACATTAATCACAACTACCGTTAAGACGGACAAATCCGCTACCGGTATAGATATAGCAATATACAGAACCGGAAAGGATAATCTGTTCACCGGGGGCAGAAACTGATTTTACCAGCTTTTGGCGGACGATCAGCAAATCCTCGTCGAATTCCTGCTCCAGCATATTGGTATAGGTATACACATTCGGAATTAATTCATGCACAATATCATCGGGGATGATACTTTCATCGAGCGTATCATAACTGATCCATTCCTGCTCCTTATAGTAGCCCTCACCGGCTTCCCGGCACTGCACTGCCGATTGCAATACCAGCACTGAATCAAGCCCGGGTTTGAAATAAGCGGTATACTCATTGATACAGCTCGTATCGGCAGGATTGGAGACCATGTATTTAAGTAAGAACAAAGGGCCGGCAAAAGTCAGGAATCGGGCATGGTCAACACGCTCTACACGGCCGCCGGACAGGGGCAATGGGAACACACGATAGCCATTGGGTTGTTTAATCGCTACATCAAGTCCATCTTTTTTCCTACTCGCAAAAACCATCCCTTCGGGCTGAGAAAATGTACATTTTCGGTAAGCAGGATCAATGGTAAGGTTTTTCTTTAACTCAGACAACACGGGAATAAAACGGAGAGTATCGGGCAAGGTAATGGATATGTTTGCCGGCTGCGCAACCAAATAGCGTACAGTTAAAAAAAAGAGCCATAAACAAACAGCCAGCCGCATAAAAAAAAATGTGCTGCAAATATACGAATATGCAGCACATTTAACAAGTTAAGAGTACTGTTACACCGTGTATGTCGAAGCCGCGGTTGTTCCGCCTTTACCAGTCCAGTTTGTATGGAAAAACTCGCCACGCTTTTTGTCCACCCGTTCGTAGGTATGAGCGCCAAAATAGTCGCGCTGTGCCTGCAGGAGGTTTGCCGGAAGTTTCTCGGTACGGTACCCGTCAAAATAGTTTAGAGCCGTAGCAAAAGCCGGAACCGGAATACCGTTAGTGACCGCGGCTGCCACTACCCTTCGCCATCCGTCCTGTGCTGATAAAATGGTTTGCTTAAAGAACGGATCAAGCAACAGATTGGTCAGTTCAGGATTTTTATCGAATCCATCTTTGATTTTCCCAAGGAACATCGAACGGATAATACATCCACCACGCCACATCAGAGCAATACCGCCATAGTTCAGCGCCCATTTATATTCGCTGGCAGCGGCACGGATCAGTTGATAGCCCTGGGCATAAGAAATTATTTTTGATGCATAAAGAGCATCCTTGAGGTCATTAATGAACTGCTTTTTATCACCGGTGAACGATGGTTTGGGTCCATTGAGCAGTTTTGAAGCATTCACCCGTTCATCCTTCATGGATGAGAGGCAACGTGCAAACACTGCTTCGCCGATCAATGTCAGGGGTATGCCCAGGTCAAGGGCCGCTATGCCAGTCCATTTGCCTGTTCCCTTCTGTCCTGCTGTATCGAGAATTTTATCCACCAATGGCTTACCATCTTCGTCTTTAAATGCGAGAATATCACGGGTGATCTCAATCAGGTAGCTGTCCAGTTCGCCTTTATTCCATTCCTTGAATACCTCGTGCATTTCAGGAGCCGACATCCCCAACATATCGCGCATGATCTGATATGCCTCACAAATCAACTGCATATCACCGTATTCGATACCATTGTGCACCATCTTCACAAAATGGCCGGCTCCTTTATCCCCTACCCAGTCGCAGCAAGGTGAACCATCGGATACTTTAGCAGAAATGGACTGAAAGATGGGCTTAACATGTTGCCAAGCATCGCGCGAGCCACCGGGCATGATAGACGGGCCCGTAAGAGCGCCCTCTTCACCACCCGACACACCAGTACCAATGAAAAGCAACCCTTTGCTCTCGAGATATTCGGTGCGGCGCGTACTGTCGGTGAATAATGAATTACCACCGTCAATAATTATATCCCCTTTTTCAAG
>CAZRNJ010000218.1:0-4505 GCA_964601385.1 uncultured Bacteroidales bacterium
CCGGAAATAGGTAACTGTTTGTTTTTGTCAGATATTCCAATGGGTACCATTATTCATAATATTGAAATGCAACCCGGTGGCGGAGCAGCAATTGCGCGCAGTGCGGGTAATTCGGCGCAACTTATGTCACGGGATGGTAAATATGCTGTGATTAAACTGCCATCCGGTGAAACACGCATGATATTGGTAACCTGCAAAGCAACAGTGGGCGCGGTGTCCAATGCCGATCATGGATTGGAACGGTCGGGCAAGGCAGGACGCAGCCGGTGGCAAGGTAAACGGCCACGCAACAGAGGCGTAGCTATGAATCCGGTTGATCATCCGATGGGCGGTGGCGAAGGACGCGCATCAGGAGGTCATCCACGCTCACGTAAAGGAATGCCGGCAAAAGGGTATAAAACTAGAGCGCGTAAAAAACATTCTACCCGGTTTATTATTGAGAGAAGAAAGAAATAAATAAATTATTCATTCTATGTCACGTTCATTAAAAAAAGGACCATTTGTTGACTTTAAACTCGAAAAGAGGGTGATCGGTCAGGAGAAATCAAGTAAAAAAACAGTGATTAAAACCTGGTCGAGGCGATCAATGATAACCCCGGATTTTGTAGGGCATACCATTGCAGTTCATAACGGGAATAAATTTATACCGGTATATATTACCGAGAATATGGTAGGACATAAACTTGGCGAGTTTGCCGCTACGCGTACGTTCAGGGGTCACAGTGGTAACCGCAAGGAAGAGGCAGCTCCACAGGCCGCAGCTCCACAGGCCGCAGCCCCACAGGCCGCAGCTCCGAAACCTGCAGCAGCAGCCCCGGCAAAGAGTAAATAATAAAAATGATTAGTATATTTAACTATGGGTGCACGAAAAAGAAAAAGAGCCGAAGAACGCAAAGAAGAGAAAAAGGGCAAGGCAATTGCTATCCTGCGTAACACTCCCACATCACCGCGTAAAATGCGACTGGTGGCTGAGTTGATCCGCGGCGTTGAAGTGAACCGTGCTCTCGATATCTTAAAGAAAACATCGAAAGAGGCCGCGCCGCGATTGGAAAAGCTTTTACTTTCGGCTATCTCAAACTGGCAGCAGAAAAATGAAGGATTACGGATTGAAGACAGTAATCTTTTTGTTAAAGAAATCATGGTTGATGAAGGAAGAACGCTCCGGCGTATACGGCCTGCCCCGCAGGGAAGAGCATATGTGATCCGTAAACGGTCTAATCATGTTACTATTCTGCTCGACAGCATGAATAAAGAAATTGAAACAGATGTACAACCGGCAGAAGTTGAAAATACTGAATCGCAAACTAATTAAACTATTCATCGAATGGGACAAAAAGTAAATCCTGTATCAAACCGGCTCGGAATAATCCGGGGATGGGACTCCAATTGGTATGGCGGAAAGAAATATGGCGATAAAATATGGGAAGATGCCAAGATTCGCGAATATCTCAGCGCCCGGCTTGCCAAAGCCAGTCTTTCGGGAATCATTATTGAACGTACGCTTAAACTGATTACCATTACGGTGAATACAGCCAGGCCAGGTATCATTATTGGTAAAGGCGGACAGGAAGTGGATAAACTTAAAGAAGAACTGAAAAAGCTTACGAACAAAGAGGTTCAGATCAATATTTTTGAAGTAAAAAGACCTGAGCTTGATGCAAAAATCGTGGGCTATAATGTCGCGCGGCAACTGGAAGGGAATATATCGTACAAGCGGGCTATAAAGATGGCAATCAGTTCAACAATGCGCATGGGCGCCGAAGGAATTAAAGTATCGGTTGCAGGTCGTCTTGGCGGCGCTGAAATGGCACGCACCGAAACGTACAAAGATGGCAGGATCCCTTTGCATACCTTCAGGGCTGATATTGATTATGCGCTGGCCGAAGCACGAACCAAGGCAGGCGCCATCGGCGTTAAAGTTTGGATTTGTAAAGGCGAAGTATATGGGAAGCGCGACTTGTCTCCGAATATTGGTGCCAAGAACAGTAAGAAAACCAAAGCTGCAATAACAAAGAAAAAGAGCAGGAAAGCATGATTTAAATAATTTATTTGTATATGTTACAACCAAAGAAAGTTAAATACAGAAGATCACAGAAAGGACGGATGCGTGACCTTTCGAAGCGCGGAACGACGCTTGCTCATGGCTCGTTCGGCATTAAGGCCCTTGAGCAGGCATGGATTACAGGTCAGCAGATAGAAGCCATGCGTCAGGCCACTACTCGTCACATGAAACGTGAAGGACAGGTATGGATCCGGATATTCCCCGATAAGCCGATTACAAAAAAGCCGGCCGAAGTGCGTATGGGTAAAGGAAAAGGAAATCCGGAAGGTTATGTGGCACCAGTCAGTCCCGGCCGCGTAATTATCGAAGTTGACGGTGTACCTGCCGCTGTAGCCAGAGAAGCATTACGACTTGGAGCTCAGAAGCTGCCGATTGCTACAAAGTTTTTAATCCGTTATAATTATAGCAGTTAATAACGCACAGAATAATTGAATTATGGAAAATTCAGAAATCAGAGAATTAACAACAAAAGAATTGCAGGAGCGCATGGATAATGAAACAAACCTCCTGATCAAGCTTAAATTGAATCATGCCATATCACCACTCGATAATCCGATGAAGATTAAAGAGTCGCGGAAAAATATCGCACGGATCAAAACCGAATTACGGAAACGAGTATTAAGCGAAACGAAGAAATAATCTGCGCACATGGAAAAGAAGAGAAATTTAAGAAAAGAAAGAATTGGTGTTGTTGTCAGCACCAAAATGCAGAAATCAGCTATTCTTGAACTCAAGAGACGTTTTAAACATCCGAAATATGGCAAGTTTGTGAATCGTACAACACGCATCATGTTTCATGATGAGAAGAATGATTGCCATTTGGGAGATAAGGTGCGGATTACTGAAACCCGTCCGTTAAGCAAGAGTAAGGCATGGCGTTTAGTCGAAATTATTGAAAGAGCGAAATAATCATGATACAGCAAGAAAGCAGATTAACCGTAGCAGATAACAGTGGTGCAAAATCCGCCCTGTGTATCCGCGTATTGGGAGGTACCCGGAAGGTTTATGCCTCTCTGGGTGATACCGTTGTGGTTACAATTAAAGATGCATTGCCGGCCAGCGAAATAAAAAAGGGAACCGTGACAAAGGCAGTGGTTGTTCGTACCAAGAAAGAAGTACGCCGCGCAGACGGTAGTTATATCCGGTTTGATGATAATGCAGTGGTACTGTTAAATGCAGCCGGTGAACTTAGGGGTACACGTATTTTTGGTCCTGTAGCCAGAGAACTCAGAGATAAATTTATGAAGATTGTTTCTCTTGCACCCGAAGTATTATAATAATAAATAACCATACGATGCAACGTAAATTTCATATTAAAAAGGGGGATACCGTAATGGTGATGACCGGTGAATTCAGAGGTCATCAGGGACGGGTACTGGAAGTGTTGCGCGACAAAGATAAGGCGCTCGTTGAAGGAGCAAACCAGATCTCGAAGCACACAAAGCCCAATGCTAAAAATCCGCAGGGTGGTATTATTAAGATGGAAGCACCGATTCATATCTCCAACCTGATGGTTGTTGATGCTGCAGGGAAACCAACCCGTATTGGCCGTAAGCTGTATGCCAATAATAAACTGGTACGTTATTCTAAAAAATCTGGAGAGGAGATCAAGTGATGGATTATCAACCGACATTAAAGAAAAAATTTAACGAGATGATTATTCCTTCATTGATGAAGGAGTTTAATTACACCTCGCCAATGCAGGTGCCGCGTTTGATGAAAATAGTTATTAACCGTGGAATTGGCGATGCAGTTGCCGATAAAAAAATAATTGATGCTGCACAGGATGAACTGAGCATGATTGCAGGACAAAGGGCAATTCAAACATATTCTAAAAAGGATATTTCTAATTTTAAACTTCGGAAGGGAATTCCCATTGGCGTAAAAGTTACCCTTCGCAGAGAACGGATGTATGAGTTTTTGGAACGGTTGATTTGTTTCGCCTTGCCTCGTATCCGTGATTTTAACGGACTATCGGTTAAATTAGATGGTCGCGGCAATTATACACTTGGTATTAATGAACAGATTATTTTCCCGGAAATAGATATTGATAAAATCACAAAAATCATGGGCATGGAAATCAGCTTCATCACCAATGCAAAATCAGATGAAGAGGCATTTGCCCTGTTGCGTGAATTCGGGTTACCATTCAGTAAAACAAAAAAGAAGTAGATTATGGCTAAAGAATCAATGAAAGCCCGCGAAGTAAGACGTAAAAAGCTTGTTGATAAATTTGCGGCAAAACGTGCGAAATTAAAAGCTGCCGGCGATTATGTCGGTTTAAGCCGCATCCCGCGTAATTCAAATGCTAATCGCTTACGCAACCGTTGTAGCTTGACAGGAAGGCCACGTGGTTATATGCGTCAGTTTGGTATCAGCCGGATAACCTCCGTGACGTGCGGTCGTTCACCGGCGCGACGGACTGAACCGCACAACTACGCTG
>CAZRNJ010000219.1:0-4501 GCA_964601385.1 uncultured Bacteroidales bacterium
CGGTAGGGCATACAAAGGTAAAATCTGCAGGATAAAAAAAGAAAATCACATGTTTATTACCGATATACTGTTCGAGTGAAAAATCTTCAATAATCTCACTGCCATTAATTACTGCTTTTGCCCTAAATAAAGGCGCTTTTTTTCCAATTAATACTGCCATAGGTTTTTTATTTAAATTTTGGTCAAATGTACGAAAACCTGACAAATCACCTATAAGATAATTATCATGTTATAAACAGGTTGTATGTTAATGATCCGGTGATTGATAAATAAAAACCGAGAGTTCAATATTTGTTATTTGTTAATAAAGAATTGATTAATAAGAGGTTGTAATTTTTTTAATATAAGGAAGGAATCTATCAAATAGTTTTTTTTTAATCATTAGAATAGTTTATCCGGATTTACTAAATTTGTCGCACTGAAAAGGTATTAATCAATAACTAATAAACACAATTATGATAAAAGTTGGGATAAATGGATTTGGGCGTATTGGCCGTTTGGCATTCCGCGCAGCACAGGAAAGAAATGACATTGAAATCGTAGGGATTAACGATCTGATTGACGTTGAGTATATGTCGTATATGCTCCGTTATGATACTATTCATGGCCGCTTTAAAGGAAAGGTAGAAGTGAAAGATGGTAAACTCGTGGTTAATGGTAAGAGTATACGGGTTACCGCCGAAAAAGATCCGGCAAACTTGAAGTGGAACGAGGTAGGCGCTGATTATGTAATTGAATCAACGGGTTTATTTCTTGACAGGGCAAAGGCAGAGGCGCATTTGAAAGCAGGCGCTAAAAGGGTTATTCTTTCGGCTCCTTCAAAAGATGAAACACCGATGTTTGTTTTTGGCGTAAATCACAAAACATATAAAAAGGAGATGGATATTATTTCTAATGCATCCTGCACAACAAATTGTCTTGCTCCGGTAACCAAGGTATTGCATGATAAATTTGGTGTTATTGAAGGGCTTATGACAACTGTACATGCTACCACAGCAACCCAGAAAACCGTTGACGGCCCTTCGATGAAGGACTGGAGAGGCGGACGCGCAGCAGCAGGCAATATCATTCCTTCATCAACCGGCGCAGCCAAAGCAGTAACCAAGGTTATTCCTGAACTGAAAGGAAAACTCACGGGTATGGCTTTTCGTGTTCCTACGCTTAATGTTTCGGTTGTGGACCTGACTTGCAGGATTGAAAAAGGCGCTTCGTATGATGATATTTGTAATGCGATGAAAGCTGCCTCGGAAGGTGAATTGAAAGGCGTTCTCGGTTATACGAACGAAGAAGTTGTTTCGAGCGACTTTATCGGAGAATCATTAACTTCAATATTCGATGCAAAAGCCGGCATTATGCTTAACCCTAATTTTGTTAAGGTAGTTGCATGGTATGATAATGAATGGGGTTATTCATGTAAATTGCTTGACATGCTTCTTTACATGGATACAGTTAAATAATTTTAGATTATAATTTTTTGAAAGCCGGTGTTGAGCCGGCTTTTTTTATACCGGTATTATGGATGGCGCATTGTGGGGCAGTTTTTCGATTATACGCCTTTGTTTGTAATTGTTGTTTTAACCGGAATTTTGCAGTTGAAAAACTGCAAAAAGTTCAAACGGTTTTTCCGGTTGAGCGTACCCGGTAACCCTTTGCTCGCTGCAGCTATGCAATAGCGAAAGCGATGCTTTGCTTCGCTAAAACTTTGCGAAAGCGATGCCGACGTAGAAAATCTTCCTTAGCTTAAATATCAAAGGATTGATTTAAGAGCGTTTATCATGATAAATCAGGGTTTAATCCAGCAATTTCTTCTGTCTGATTAATTCTTTGATTTTTACGCGATATGTTTGCTCATCCTCCGGAATAACGGTGTTGCAGCTAAATTCGCTGCTGATGTTCCATGCGCCGGGAATGTCAATGTTTGAAACGATATATTTGTATTTTTTCAATTGTATCATCAGTGAGTCTGATGCCGGCTGTGCCAGTTGTGGTTTCACTTCAAACACATCGTAGTGCTGGTGCAAAGTAACGGACCAGACATATAAGAATTGCTGCAGCATCCAATCGTCGGTATGGGTTATTTTACCGTCGGCAATGCTGTTGAGCGCCCATGCATCGTATGATCGAATAGCCGCCAGATTGGCCTGTGGTTTAAGTATATGTTTATTGCTCAGTTGCTGATGTTGTTTGGCGGCCTCGTTCCATGCACTGGTGTCGCCTGCAGGAAATGTGAACGAGTGTTTGCCGTAGCCCAGCCAGAGCAATGCATCAATTCCGTGGGCGAGATGTTCGTCAACCATCCGGCGGATATCTGCCGGTTTAACATGTGTTGTGAGCGATGATCCGTACATGTGCGCCTGCAGCCAGGGGATCAGCAGCTTGTTGTACCGGCGGGCCAGTCCGGCATAATAACTCATATCCATGGGTATCAGGTTGGTGTAGTTGCCATTGATAACGGGGTAGGGATCAATGTTTGCAAAATCGAGTTCACGCACCAGTAATTCATTTCCGGTGCCGTCGTGGTCGTTCCAGATCGAGAAAACGTTTGCACGTGTGGTGTTGCGGTAAATGAGTAATTGCGGTGCCCGTTTGTTGCATTCGTCTTTAACTATTGACGCGAGTCGTGCTGTATTGGCATGCAGCCGGTACATCCATACCGAGTATGCTGCTATTCCGTAAATCTCCGGAAAACCCCAGGTGCGCGGGTACTCTGTGCCTGGGCAGTGTATTTTGAAATCTTCGATAGCTGAATGGCTATAGTCCCATAATGGGAAGTTTACCGACGGAGACGAGGGTGTGAGATGGCCGGTGATATAAAAACATTCATCGCCAAACCGCATGGCCACGATATCGTTTGAAGGGAAGGAGCCATGGTTTACGCGACTCCAGCGCTCAATGGTTTGTTGTACTTTTTTTCGCAATGCGTCGGCTGTAACCTGCGAAGCGGCGCTCACGGGTGTTGAATTGAACATATACCATTTGTCGGAGGCAAAAAAGTTCCAGTATGCTGCAATGGCTATTTTATCGAGCATGGCTGTGTCATATCCTGTAAGATCGAAGCGGAGAGCATATAATGTGCGTGATTTGATTTCGGGATGGTTATAACTGCCGGCAGGAACCGATTCGTTTTTCAATACCGTATCGCCATTTATCGGCTCAATGGTGCAGGGAATGATGGCAAGATGTTGACGTCCGTCAAATTGTTTCAGGGGAACAATAATTTCAGCTCTCAGGGGCTTGGCTATTCCCGGGTAATAGTGGCCGGTAGTTGAACCATCTTTAATGGTATAGGCAAAGTTTTGATTATATACCGGGGGCTCTATAATGATACGGTGTCTGGCAGCAGTGAAAGCGAACAGGTGGCGGTCAATGGCTTTTCCCATGTATACACCGCCAATCATTATCGCCGGTTCAGGCGTCATTCCTGCCTCGGTTACCATTTCGGCATTGGGAAGTAAATGAGATCCGAGGGGCACAGCGAGTTTCAGGTGGTGTTTGCGGCATAACTGAAGGATTTCTTCAGCATCATTCATCAGCGTATCGGAGAAAAACTCGATGAGACCTACATTATGATTTCGGATATCTCTGAAATCATCGTCGTACGATTTATATTTCTGATAGGTTGTCCATGCTACGGGCAGCGAGGGATTATCTGTTGCAATTGGTTGTTTGGTATGGTTCTGGCAGGATACAAGAATGAGTCCTGTTAATGCAAATGAGATAGTGTAATTCATGCGTTAATCAGTTATGCCATTTGAACAATCATTATTAATTTTAATTACGAGTGTCTGATAAAATATTTTATTTGTCACAAACCTGCTTGTGGCAAAGAGATACGTGGTATTATTTAAATTATTTCAGATTGTTTAGCTTATACTTCGCCTTCTACTGATTAATTTAGGATAATTAAAAGTCGTTGAAAAAAAAGCCGCCCCATCCGGAGCGGCTGATGTTTAAAGAACATTTGATTTGTTTAAATGTCACTCTGGCTTTTCGGAAACGAATAGCCCTCTCTGTAGTTATGACGGATATATTCTGTCATGGCCTGTTTGGCTTCGATGGTAGCATATTTGGTGTCGAAGTGGGGATGGCCGTCAATGACTGCGAATTTATCTGATGATACTACTTTTATTTTATCACTATCGCTGATATTCGTAAAGGTCATATTCTGTCCGTCCCACAGGAGTTTACGTTTGAGGTCTTGCATTCTTACCGCCAACGTACCCATCACCACCATTTCGTTGAATGGGCCGGCGAAGCTGAAGTCAGACGAAGAAGGGATGCGGGATTTTTTATCTTCTTTGCATGCGCGTACCCAGTCCATCCAGTGGTCGGATGTTACGCGTTTAAGCACTTGAGGCACTTTTGGGGGATCGTTTTCGCGACCGAGCACAAAAGGTTCTTTCCCATAGCAACCACACATGATCTTGCCTTTGGTGCCAATAAACCGGCATCCGCCGTTGTTGTCCCTGCCCATTGTTACGCCTTCGGGTAATTCGGCCGG
>CAZRNJ010000220.1:0-4494 GCA_964601385.1 uncultured Bacteroidales bacterium
TGTGCGTAATTTTCATGCGATAGGGTGAAAGCTCGCTTTAATGGTTGTTTCATTTTAAGATTCATAATTCTTGCCTGCTTGCACAATACGGTCAGTTTGCCTTTTGTGATTTCAACCGAAAGATGTCTGCCATTTCGTATGGTTTTTGATTTTTCACCAAAGGAGCCGATATTCTCACGAAAAGGATCGGTGTGCCACACCAGCTCTCCCTCCTCGATAATAATGGTTGACTTTGGCGCATACAACTGGTCACCGGTGATAATCAGCTTACCCTGTCCTGTTTTAATGAGTGTGAGCATCGAATCCTGAAGCGAAATACCTCCCCAGTTCGTGTAGGGATCAAAACCGCCGGAATCCCATCGGGTGATTCTGCCCGAAATGGTCAGATTTGTGATTGTTTCAACTGTTCCTGATTTTAGCAGGTACAACCCTCCGATAAAATTCTGATCAGTAGTTGTTATGATCCATTTGCTTCCGTGTTGATTTTCAAATACCAGATGCGAATTGATTTTTATACTTCTTTTATCCCTATTCTCAGGCCTGAAGTATGCCGGCAATGATATCGAATCGTGTGTAATCAATATCGCATTACTGAAACGCAGCGATCCGCACGCTTCATCGGTGCGACCTGAATCTGTCCGGTCGGCAATAAATCCTTTTTCAATTTCAAAAACACCTGTACCATCCCCATTTACCCATATCTGGCGGGTGTAATTATTGTAGGTCGGGAATACAAGGTCAATGTTTGCATCTTTGCCAATGATAAATTTTCCCGAATCAGTGACTGATACCGATGTTTTTGTGTAATCGTTATCACCGCGCAAATGTCCGTTGTAGTATAGAATAGTGCCTTTTCCATGCACCCCGAGGTAGGCACTGCTGTAACGGCCGTTATCTTTATTGGGTTCAAGAATAATGGCGTTGGACATGATATTGTATTTACGATTGCTGAACTGAATCCCGATACTGTCCATTGCTGCAAGATACATGGATTTATTATACCGGCCAAAAAAGAGTAATGTATCGGATGATATCCATTGGTCTCCCTGCTTAATAGTGATGAGATCGGGCTTACGTCCCTGTTGTTGCCGTGTGTCAATAATTCTGCGTTTCTGGGCTGAAAGTGTTAAAAGAAAGAAACAAAGAACGAAGACAGTACGGGTGGTTTTATTCATAGAATTGAGTTTCTTCCAACGGTAATTGCCATTGCAGACGGTCATCGCCAATAGGTATTTCCGAGCGGTCAACGCGGTCGCCGGGACCAATATTTTTACGTAAACCGTAGAGGTAAATCAGCCAGTCGCCTTCAAATGCCAGCTCTTTTATGCGTTCTTTGTGGATGTCTTCCTCAGTAACGGCGCCAAGTGCTCCCAGTCCGGCGCGTACACGTATGGTATTGGTTTTAGAAAGGCCGCCATCGTTTTTGCCGTTTATTTTTTCAATAATAGCTGCAGTTAGATACATCTCGGGCAGTCGCAGCACCGGCACATTAGTGAGATCGCCTTGTGCGCCTCTGAAGTATTTATTGCACCAGATCTGAGGGCGGCGAACCCATGTGTTTTTATTATCGTAAAGGATAAAGGGAGAAGCGTTGATTACTTCATCTTCTATTAGCGGGGCAGGTTTGACGTAGAGATAAAGTTGCTTGAATCGTTTATCCATTGTAGCATTTAACGTCTGGCTGCTGTCCGATGCATCAATCCAGTCAATATATTGGGCTGTGCTGAATGACATGGAAAACACATGCCATGTGCAGCGATGTTTTCGTACGTCCATCAGGTATAAACTGTCGTCATCACGTTGAGCAGGAACAGAACCATAGGGCATTGCCGCAAGATAATCAGGATTTGAAGTGACCACGTTACCATGATTCCATGTAAATAGGGTTGCATCCCAGGGGGCGTCTTTATATTCGGTATTATAATGGATGACATCCCAAATAGATTCGGCTGCGAGTGATGCTGTTGAGCGGTTGAATGCTTTTATTGGTTCTTCATTCAGATTATAGATGCCTGAATTGATTACGGCCTCAGAATAAATTAAAGCTGAATCCCATGGATTAAACGATGTGCCGTCAGTCATGGTATAACTCTCATTACCGAGATAAAAAAAGATACGTGCCGAGATGCCGTACGCTGCATATTTGGCCGGCCGGCCATACTGGTATGACGGATGATTTGCTGCTGTGTACTGGTTGGGCAGCCAGGCACGGGCTACGCGCAGGTCGGGGATGATGATCTCATCCATAATTTTTTTTGCACTGACTATTTCAGGATGTCTCATAGAGTCGGCATTAAATGTCCAGTCCTTACGGAAGGGTAATACCGCTTTACTGGAGTAACCGCTGCTGCCAGGGGAGGGGCAATGCCTGATCAGGTGCTGGAAATAGCAAAAAGCACGGAAAATATGCATCTCGCCAATTTGCCGGTGTAATTCTAATTGTTTTGATGACGACAAGTTGTAAAAGGGATGTTTTGTGGGATCACTGAAATAGCGCTCAGGGTTATAGAAAAAGTCCATAGAGCTATTCAGGTTATTGATGGCTTTGTATCCATTGGCGAAACACTGATCGGCACGGGTATTACGGATATTAGTAGACCGATAGTAGATTTCGTCGTGCGGAAAATCTTCAGCAGAACCCGGTATCAGGTACAGTATCTCGGTCATGCCATCACGAATCACACTGTCGGTCATATATGATCCTCCCCAGTCACCAAAGAAATATTTATTGTACGGTGCTACAACGGCCATCTCGAATTCTTTTACCGATTGCCATGGAAATTCCGGTGGATTCTTTAATTCAAAAAAATCATCTCTGTAGCATGATGTTAGTGCTATGCTCGCGAGAATCAGTGTTAAGCGTAGTTTATTCATTTTGTTTGTTTAATTAATGATAACTTTTGTTTTATAGACCGAATGATTTGTTTCTATTACTATTAAATATAATCCTTTTGGTTTATCTCTCAGATTAACGCAAAAAGTACCATTACTATTTTGGGTGATGTCCGGATTATATTTTCTTCCGGTTATATCATAAATAGTAATCTGTGCGTACTTTTCATCTGCAATATGGATAAATACAAGTCCGGTGGATGATGGATTAGGGTATACATGAAAGTGATTAGCCGTTGAAGTGTTGACGGGCGTTACATCCGGTGTTTGCAAAGTTATCCGGACGTTGGCAAGATAATTTTGCACACTGCCGCTGAAATAAATCCTTACGGCTTCTACGGTTGGAAACCATTTATAGTTGGTTTGCATGCTGTCAACACTTGTTCCATGCTGGCTGTTTACCATGTCGGTATAATAGCTTAATCCGAAACTGTCTTTGGGTATGGCCATGAAGGATGCCAGAACATCGCTGGTTTCCGGGTCGGAGGATTTACGGTGATACAGTTCCATCCGTTCGGGCATTACAACCCAGGTTACATGTTTCCAGTCGCGACGTGATGCAACCATCTGAAAGGGGTAAGTTGATTTTTTTGTCTGATCGTATGGAAAATCCTTATCTCCCGGCTGTCCCGGCGATTGTGCATCAGCAGCCGATGAAAAACCGGGCAGCCAGTAACTGGTGCCAAATTTTTCCCACTCTCCGTCAATATCGTGTCCGCCTCCATAGAGCATGAAGGTGGTTGATGTTTGATTATACTGGCTGTAGGATGTATTATAATACTGTGTATTTCTGATTCGTAAATTATATTTTGGCCGGCCAAAGGGATGTACTAGTGATAAACTGTCGACCTGCCCGTATTTAGCTCCGCCCGTTGGGTAATCATCCATCAGGGTGACCACTAACCGTCCTCCTTCTCCCCAGTTTGAATAAGCCGACCACAGGCAGTCAAATTCAATCTGTATGGTACAGTTATTTCGTTGGATTACCGGTATTTCATAATCAATGGACTGCAAAGTTTTTAAACCGGTTGAATTGCTGTAGCTATAGTTTGCCGATCCCGGACTCCAAAGTTTTAGGCAGGGAAGGGTGTATCCGGCTGAATCAGTTTGGTTGCTTAATATAAAACAGGTTGTGGTATCGGTATTTCCACCCCAGATAGTAAGTAAGCTGTTGTCAATAAATTTATTGCGATTGCTAAAATTGTCGTTTACCAAAACGGTGTCTCCCGCAGTTATTGTTCTTAGTCCGCAAATAATAATAACACTGAAAATGTAAAGTCGTTTCATAATCTTTTTTGACACTAATTTACAATCAATGGAAGAAATGTGTTGTATTCACGTTCAATCATTTTCAATTTATCACGTTCATTATTAGTGTCAATGGTTTTATGATAAGCCGTATTGTTTTATTAATCATTTTATCATCAGCTATTTATGTATTTTTTCTGAATGATATTTTAATATTATCTTTGATGATCAAAAAATAAAAAATGACAGAATCTGAAAGCCGGAATATCGAAAGAATCAAGGAAGCAGTTGAAAGTAACCTAGTGTTAAGTTAAATATAATATGACGTAATATTAAGTATTATTTGTATATTTA
>CAZRNJ010000221.1:0-4492 GCA_964601385.1 uncultured Bacteroidales bacterium
TATCTCATGAAGGGTTTTTATGATGTCCATACTGACAATCTCAACCCTGCTGCCATCGAGGTTGATAATTTTATCATTTTTAAATTCGGTTAGTGTGCGGATAAAACTCTCCTTGGTCGTTCCTGCCAGTTCGGCAAGCTCTTTGCGTGTTAGCGGGAAAGTAAATGTATGGCTTTTATAGATAACCTCCGAAAAGTAAAGCATAACATCGGCCATTCGTCCGGGTAGTTGCTTATAGGTTTGGTTAATCAGTTTCTCAAAAATAAATAAACCCTCTTTGCTGATTGTTTTGATAATTTGTAATCCAAAGGTCGGGTTTTCGGCCAGCAGGGTACGGAAAGCGCTGCTTTCTATCATCGCAACTTTTGTTTTTTCGACCGTAGCCGCTGAATATTGGTGCAATTCATGCCCGAAAAAAGATAATAACCCTATAAACTCGCACCGCGAACTAAGTCCGAGAATGTGTGTCTTATCATTTTTTCCTTCTTTAAATATTTTAACCAGTCCTTCAATAATAAACATGATATGTGATGTCCGTGTCCCTTGCTTGAACAGGATTTCTTTGGTATTGTAGTTAATGGTATTAATTTTGCCCTTTAGCCAGGTTTTCTGCTCTTCAGTCAGCGCCGTTTCAAAAGGCATGAAGCAATTTGATATTTCAGGGATGGCATCCATGTGTCTGATCTACAGATAATTGGTATTTATTGCGTTTTTTAAACAGATAAATATATTAAAAACTATTGATTTAAATCACCAATAGCGGTAATAAATATCACTAAGAATAAATTGAGTGCATGTCACTACAAAATACCTTTGTGTAAGTAATCTTGAATTTATGAGCAGAATTTTAGCCATTGACGACAGCACTACAAATAATGCACTGCTCGAAGCAGTTTTGAATGCTAAGGGATATGAGGTCATTATTGCCGAAACCCCTGCTCTGGCAATGAACGTATTGGCTGAACAACCGGTTGACCTTATTTTACTTGATTTATTGTTTCCTGAGATTAATGGATTTGATTTTCTGGCTCAAATCAAGAAGGATAATCGTTATGCTAATATTCCTGTTATTGTTGTATCTGCTGCCTGTGAACAAGCTAATATTTTAAAGGTGAAGGAATTGGGTGCAATTGGCTTTATCCCTAAACCGATTAATTTAAGTTACTTCATTGAACAGATTGAAAATGCTTTAATTAAATAATTATGGCAACGATTTATATTACTGCAAACAATCCATTCAGGTATAATTATTATATCCTGCATGTACAGGTTCAGTTTATTTTTTGAATGAAAGTGTGTTCATCGTTTTATCTTGTTAGATATGCTAGAAAATTAATTCGTAACATCTTAAATAACAATATGAATAATGAATGTAAAAAAAATTGCCGGTTGCCGGTTGTTTAACGGACATATTTTGAAGCACAGTAATTCAGAGTTAGCATACAAATCACTCTATTGTATGACGGCTAAGCATGCTCAATGCCGCAGATTCCTTTTTTCGCAGACGTATGGGTCGTGTCCCGACTTTATTCTTCCGAACACTATGCTTGCCGATGAGCAGATTAAAGAAAAGATGGTTGCTAATAAGGGATGAATTGATGATGATTGATTAATTGTGTTTATTATGAGAAATATTGTGTGTAAATTTTTATTATTATTTAGGATTAAGCATCATAAAGCCAGGAATCTGATTACCGGGAAGCCGTTGAGAGTATTAATTTTCGGACGGAACAGGGATGGTTTGATGATTTTCTGATCTGTTGTTTACTTACTTTTATCCGGCGCGGGAGGCAAGGGCGCAAGAGGCCTGTAGCCGGTTTTTAGCTGCTCACGGATAATTTCGATGGCCTTGTTAAGCTGATCGTCTGTACCATTAAACTCCCGGAACGGATCATTATCAATAAAAATATCCGGCTCAACTCCTGTCCCTTCAATAATCCATTCACTTTTATCTCCTGCATACGATGCGTATTCGGGCTTGCGTAATGCACTACCGTCAACAAAAGGCAAACTACCTGCAATTCCTACAACACCGCCCCAGGTACGGGTCCCAATTAGTGTTCCGATATTGTGCTTGCGTATTGCATAAGCAAATAAGTCACCATCAGATGCCGAATATTTATTAATCAGAACGACTACCGGCCCTTTTACTATTTTATCGGGGATTGACCATGGATTTTCTGTGTTTCGGGCCATCTTTCCCCGCGTCAGTTCTCTGCGTAGCCGTTCAATAATCATGGGCGATACATTGCCGCCGCCATTGCCGCGATCGTCTATAATCAATGCTTTTTTGTTCAGTTGTGGATAAAAGTACCGGACAAATTCGTTTAAGCCCGCGGTTGACATATCAGGGATATGAATATATCCGACTTCACCGTTTGTCGCTTTTTCAACTTTTGCCATATTATTTTTTACCCAGTTATAGTAATATAACTCTGATTCACCGGCAACGGGAATAACAATAATGCTCCGGCTGCCGGTTGCATCCGGCTTGCTGTTTATGCGTAGTTCTGTTTTTTTTCCGGCAGTGTTTACCAGCAGTTGGTATATATCGGTTACTGTTGTGACCGGTATCCCATTTATGGCAATAATATATTCGTTCTCATTCACCTCTGTATTCTGATCTCGCAATGGTGAGCGTAAGCGGTTATCCCAGGGAACTCCGTCGAGAATGTGGTCTATCTTAAAATATCCGGATGGATGTCTGCTAAACCGGGCGCCAAGCAATCCAATGTTAATCTTTTCGGGACTGGGTTTCTCGCCTGTGTTGACGTATGCATGACCTGCATTTAATTCACCGATCATTTCCCCGATAAT
Organism: uncultured Bacteroidales bacterium; assembly: GCA_964601385.1. Taxonomy (GTDB): domain Bacteria; phylum Bacteroidota; class Bacteroidia; order Bacteroidales; family JBBRXJ01; genus CAZRNJ01. Next base: position 2,818 of record CAZRNJ010000221.1, read on the forward strand.
GTATGTCAGATCATCCCGGTGTACAAGGGAGGGAAGAAAAATTTCATATTTATTGCGTATTGCCTCCCAGTTGACCCCATGCATATTCTCAACATAAAAAAAGTCACGCATCTGCCTCCAGCTTTCTGTAAATATCTGTCTCCATTCCGATGGGTAATCAACGAATACCTTCATGCTGCTTACATCAACCGCGCCGGACAGCGTCAGGGCTGCTGAAGGCGCGTCAATTACATAGTAGCAATTGTTTTTGGAAACCAGCATTTTATTTCCTGCTGTTGAAAGTGTATATTGGGCATTGATATCAAGTTGTGTTTCTTTTTGTTTCTCAAGGTCGTAAACCATAAGCCGCGTTCCTTTTTCGCCTTGCTTGCTGGTGATATAATAGATTTTCTTTCCTGTGGCTGTAATATTCCAGTAGGTTGCTGGTTCAATATTAAGCGGAATAAGCCGTTCCTGTAATCCTTCAATATCAATATTATTATTTAACAATAAATCATCAATAAGTGCGGTCTGGCCCGGCTGGTCATTCTTATAGCTAAACGGCGACGGCGTTTTTTTGTTAAGCAGTAAAAGGTATATTCTTGCAGTATTGGTATAAGTATAGTTCCATTCGACTTCACTATAGGTTGGTTCAAAATCACGATCTGAGATAAAAACAAGATATTTACCATCGTGACTGAATGTCGGCTCAAAAGAATTGAATTGTGATGAGGTGGCCGGATAGGTCTGCTTATCTGTCACGGAATACAGGTAAACTATATTCATCTCATTGGACGATTCATCCGAAAAGGTAATCCATTTGCTGTCGGGCGACCAGTCAAAATAGCTGATTATGTTGTATTGGGATTGATTAACCAGGGTTACGTTGCGTGTTTCAATATCTATGTATTGAAGCCGCAGTTTCCGGTCGTTCCACATGATTTTTTTGCTGTCGGGCGACCACCGGATAAAAAATTTGTACGTATCACTGTTTTTGGTAAGCTGCTGCGCAGGTTCTGTTCCGTCATATTTTTGTATCCAAATCTCATCTTCGCCCGATGCATCGGATACCCAGGCAATGGTTTTTCCATCGGGCGACCATGTTGCGTTGCGGTCATGCGCTGCGCTGCGGGTGAGATTAAGCGTGGTGCCACTGACTGCCGGTAAGGTAAATCCATCACCTCTGGCGCTGAACAGGACGCGCTCACCATGCGGAGACAGATCGCTCTGTGTGATGCGTAACGAAGCATCTTTCCATTCATTTCTGCTATAGAGCCGGTCTGAAATAATCTCAATGGTTAGTTTTTTTATTTCGCCGGTTTTAATGGTATATGTAAATAAATAGCCGCCCTGCTCATAGATAATCCTGCCCATGCCGATTGAAGGAAATTTAATGTCATAATCAGTGTAGTTTGTCAGTTTATGCGTTTCACGGGTTTGGGTGTTGTACGAAAAAAGGTTCATGGTTCTGTCCCGGTCCGAAAGGAAATAAACAGTGTTCTCATGCCACATCGGGATGATGTCCTGATGCGGGTTTGAGTTGATATTCTCTATTTTACACGATTTTATGTCCATCACCAAGATATCATCAGCCATACCTCCGGTATAATATTTCCATGTGCGGAATTCACGGAATACTCTGTTAAATGCCAGTTTCGTTCCATCCGGTGAATACGAGCAAAATCCGGCTTCACTC
>CAZRNJ010000222.1:0-4490 GCA_964601385.1 uncultured Bacteroidales bacterium
GAAATGAACGATTAGCCAATAGCATTTTTAAGCAATTAAACCCGGAACCATAAACCCTGATTTTTCAGTTGATATTTCCAATTGCAAAAACCGGAAAAAAAACATTCCGGGTTTAGCCGACCAGCAAGATTAAAAAAAATTACTTCTTTTGATAAGTAGCTGTGAGTTTCTCTGTATATAGTGATGACGAAGAACTATATGGAGCCGGAGCCGACGAGCTTATTGTTTTTGAATGATCTAAAGAAACAGTAAACTGCTTGTTTTCCAGATTATCAATATGATAATAACCCGGATCGCCGGCCGTTATGCCTTTCCAGGTCTCTGAGACCTCGCCGAGGTAATAAGTGCCAGTAAAAAAGTCATAACCCGAAACAGTTTGTGTGCTTTTAGTTGTTGACAATACGATGCATTCCTTGTTTTCAATCTCACTATCTTTGTTTTTCCCAGCAAAATACCAGATGCCTGATGCTTTTCTATTCATAGGAATGGTCTCTCCCTGGCCAGTGACACTCCCTGTAGTGACTTGTTCGAATGTACCATCTTTCTTTATCTCCAGCTCCTCACTATAGGGTCCGGAAATAGTGACTCCATCATCCATTCCGGTAATTGTCTTCCCGTTAAAATCATAACTAAAAACAGAATTAAAGCAAAGAACATTTGATTTCATCTCGGCGAGTTTCCATTTACCGCAGATACGCGCCTTACGCGAAAGTAAAGATATTGCAGGGTCATCATCACCCTTTTTGCAACAGTTCAATGCAAGAAATGCTGTTAACAGCAGAAATCCATTTAATACAATCTTTTTCATATTGGTTAATTTTAGTGTTAATACTGATTGAACAAATGTAATATCTGGAACGAAAAAACAAATAAAAAAAATAAAGCAAGACGATTAATACCGACTATACAAGTTAATAGTCTACTGTAAATAGAATTACACGATTAAAGTACTGGTAATCCTACCAAAATATCCTGACAAATAACTCTGTTAAAAAAGGATTACACCAATGAATATGACTAAACAGACAATTATGGATTTACTGTACCTTTATTTCCATCTGCAATGTTACGGGTTCGCCGGCAGGCCCTGTGGCTGAAACGGTAACAACATAATTACCCGGTTCATTGTATATATGATATGTTTCACTGTTTATGGTACGCACAGGGCTGCCATCACCGGCATCCATTTGTATAGCACCAATAACATTCATTAATCGGGTTACAATGGTTACTGTATCGCCGCGATGGATATTGCGAACCGGTGAATGGTAGATCCATCCGTAAGTGATATTTTTTTTTCTCCGGAGATCAAAAACCCTGATTTGCAAAAAATCCCTGTCAACGGCCCCGCTCAGCGTAGTAACCTTCAACAATGCTGAATACAGTCCGGGTTTTCCGATAACAAATTTAACTAACGGCCGTTTAACTGTTGTTCCGCCCGGCAATTCCCACTCATAGTGTAAAATGCTGTCCTCTTTGCGAGCGACAGAACGGGTACCGTCAACGAGTATTTCCTGTCCGGGAAGGGCAAAGCGGTAACCGCCGGCAATAGCTAATACAGCATCCGGATAAGTATTAAAATAGCTTTCAATAACAGCAGGGAAGAGAGATATTTCAGTTTCATGAACCCTTGCAGAGAAATGTAAATGCGGATCGGCCACCTGTGATTTTTTACCAGACCAAGTCATGCCTGTTTTACCAAGAGTATCACCCTTCCGAATTGTTGAGCCAACAATCAGGGAAGGCACAATGCTTTCAATATCCATGTGTGAACACGAATACTCAATACTGTCGGCAGAAAGGATTTGCAGAGTGTTTGATCTGCCGTCACCTGCGGGCAACGGACTTTTAATCACCATCCCATCGGTTGGGGCAATCACGAAGAGTTGCCCGGGAATGGCGCCAAAATCCTCTCCGCGGTGATAATAACGTAGATTATAAGGGACCAACGAATGCCATGTATTATAATACGCAGATGCGCGCCACACATAATCAGCCACCGGAAAAACAATGGCCTTCTCAAACCACGGATAACCAGCAGGCCGGACAGCAAGACGAACATCGCCGGTTAACCTGTCAATTTCCCCCAAACGGGTTTCATTGTTCCACTGCTTAATACCCTCAATATAAAGCCGTAGCCCTGATACTGTTACCGGCATCTGGTACGGTCTGCAGGGAATAATGATCATAGTATCATTTATTTTTAATTTCACAATCGCGGCAAAATAGTTATGCTTCGGCAATGTATCATCAAGCCATAGGTTTGGCTCATTGAACAACTCAATGTCAATCAGTTTTATTTCGGCATTATTATAACTGCTGTCAAGAATAATAGATTGGTTCCGTTTTAATTCAAAAATCAACGGATAACCGGGTTTGTTAAGAATAATCGCAGGAGAATGATTTGAACAGGAACTGAATACAGCAAACAGAAATAAAAGCCAGATGAGGGTTGAATGGATGTAAGAAATCACACTATTTATAATATTCAAAAGTACGCACAGTAATCCTGACAGGTTTATCATCGAGATATTCAATTCGTTTCACCCAATTATTATGCCTATCCTGATCTAAATAAACATAAGAGGTTTTATAATTCAGGTTTTCACCGGTTTTTTGCATTTCAACCAGCATACCTTTATCATTGTATTTGTAGATATACTGACTCGACAAGGTATTATTCTCATTGTAATGACTGGTTTCAATAATCTTACCCTCGCTATTATAGCGGTAAACTATTTTACTAAAAAGCATTCCTGACTGGTTATACTGCATTTCTTCGAGAATATTACCACGCGAATCATAGGTATAAGTACACCGGTGCCCTAAACTGTCGTTGCTGTAATACAATTCTTCCGATAAACGGTTTCCCTTTTTATCGTATGTATATTCATACCGGGAAGATATCAGTTTTTTGCTGCCTTCATAAATGATAAACCGGATAAGTTTATTGTCCTGATTATAGTAGTATTCGTTACTAGTGGTTATATTTCCCTTATCATCAAAAAACGTTTTCATCATCAGCAGATCCTTGGAATATTGTGCCTTGGTTTTATTCATTAAACTGCCATCATGATAAACAATATTCTGTTCTGTTTCATTTCCATTTTCATCGTATTTATAGATATACTTATACAATGACTTACCATCAGAGTCAAGTATCTGCTTTTCTTTCAGCAATCCGTTCTTCGTGTAAATAAAAAGATACCTGTAACAGAGATTATCATTAAAATAATAAAGGTCCTGTTGTGTTTTTTGTCCCTTATTATCGTAAACAGTTTGGTAATTATCATAAAAACTACCTATCACTTTGCCGGTTTTTATTTCACCATTAACGATTTCGGCTTCATACATTTTTTCACGGATTGTTTTTACTTTGCCATAAAATTCTTTTTCCCCGGTCGTACATTTATGATTTTTGCATGAAAAACCAAAAAAAGTAAAAACAGATAAAAAAAGAATAGTAAAGTATTTCATACCGGTGTAGTTTATCAAACAAATATAAAAAAAATGTTGACACCAATTCAATTTTACCTAAAATATTTGTTAAGATTATTTACCGTACAACACCAGTTCCTTACCTGTATATTTTTCAGCTACAAGCGGTTCGGGATAACTGAGATATCCCTTAGGCGTACGATGATTCGATAGTTGAACTTCGATCCGCCTCGCTTCAATCATACCCCGGAATTGTCCTGAACGATCGCTCACAGATAGCTTTTTCAGTTGGTCATCCCAGGAAAACCGAATTGTGGAGTATTCACCCTTCTCATAGCCATATGTCAGATTATCATCTTCATAGAACGTGAAGGAACCGTTAGCTCCTTCGTATATTTTCAGCATCAATGGGTCGGCCGGTTTTTCACCGGTATATTGCATATCAGGGATATATGGAATAATTGATCCTGCTTTAACAAACAGAGGCATACTGTTCAAAGGAGCCGGGGCGTCAATCACCTCTCCATTTCCTGCATACCGTCCTGTCCATAAGTCGTACCATCCACCGGCACATTGGGGCAGATACACTTTGCGGCTTCGCTGGAGATAACGAGTCACCGGACAAACCATTATAGATGGGCCAAACATATACTGATCGGTGATATTGAATGTGCGGGCATCATCATTAAAATCCATAAACAACGGACGCATGATGGTATAATGCTCATGATTAACCATTGCATTGAGCGAATAGATATAAGCCATTAAGGCATAACGCAGCTTATCGAAGGTGAGCTGAATAGCGAATGCTTCGTCGCCGAAGAGCCACATTTCGCGTGGGGCCGATGAGCCATGCACGCGGAACAAGGGACAGAACGCACCAAACTGGAACCATCGCACAAATAATTCACGATATTCGGGATCGTTGTTTGCATCTTTTTTATCAAGAAAAAAACCGCCAATATCAGTAGTCCAGAAAGGCATACCTGCAGCGCTAAAGCTTAACCCGGCGGGGATCTGCTTACTGAAGGTCTCGAACCGACCAGCCACAT
>CAZRNJ010000223.1:0-4476 GCA_964601385.1 uncultured Bacteroidales bacterium
TTATACTTAAATTTGTCTAATCAAAAAGTTGCATTTGTGACTTGAATTCAGCCATTATGAAACCAATCACAATCTTTTTTTACGCCATCATTATTTTCTTTTCCTCCTGTCAAAAGAATCACAACGCATTTCTGATCACCAGTTACGGAGCCAAGGGTGACGGCAAAACCATAAATACAAAAGCTATACAGAAAGCAATAGATGCCGCGGCAAAAGTATGCGGCACAGTTCTTGTACCATCGGGCGAATTTGTTTGCGGAACAATATACCTGAAAAGCAATATAGTATTTAAGATTTGTGCAGGGGCAAAACTTATTGCTTCACCGGCAATCACCGATTACGACACCATGACATGGGGACATCACGAAGACCGTACGCCCTGGCACCTGCTGGTAGCAAAGGGACAGAACAATATTCATATCACAGGAACAGGGACTATTGATGGCAATGGACCGTCCTACTGGCAGAAGGAACGGAGAGACACCTGCTCTTTTTTCCGTGAAATAGAATCACGTCCAAGTCCGTTAGTTGAAATCCAACAATGCACAGACATTATAGTTGATAACCTCACAATAATCAATTCGCCCGGATGGACATTGCATCTTTACGATTGTGACAAAGTAAAAGTCGATAAAATCAGTATTAAAAACAACTTGTTAGGCCCAAACAGCGATGCAATTGATGTAACAGGCAGTCACGATGTAATAATCAGTAATTGCTTTCTTTCATCAGGTGATGATGCCATAGCGCTTAAAACCACCGAGGACTCGCGCTCCTGCGAACGGATTGTTATTACGAATTGTATCTTCGAAACCAACTGTGTCGCGTTACGTGTGGGTTTTGAGAGCCGTAAAAATTTCCGGGACATAAGTATGTCTAATTGTGTAGTAAAAAATGCATCACGCGCGATTGATCTGCGAACCATTGAAGGGGGCAATATTGAAAATGTTATCATTAGCGGAATAACCGGACAGGTTAATTCCGGATGGGCAATGGACAGAGTAATTGAGATTGATGCAAATATTCTACAGACGCCATACAAAATTAAGATTCCCGAACATCCAAACTATAAGAAAGAGAAACCGGTGATCAAACCCGGAACGATCTGCAATGTAATCATAGAGAACATCATGATCCGCACATCGGGAAGGATTATCATCAGCGCTTTACCACAAGCGTCAATCCGTAATCTGACATTCCGCAATATCACGCTCGAATATTATCTGCTGGAAGATCCATACGAGCTGGGTTTGCAGGCAGAGGGATCACCGGCTTTTGCCAACCAGATGCCTTATGTCCGGTCCGCACGTGCCGCATTCGTAGCCGAAAATGTTACAGGACTAACGATTTCGAACTTTGTCATCCGCTGGCCCGTATATCCTGTTCCGGATGAATGTAAACTGCTAATCAGCAGCAACCGGTTATATAATCCGGCATTCTTTAATAACAATGAAGAAAAAATACGTTCCGGTGAATATAAAACTGTTTTCAAACCCTTTGCATTAAGAAATGTCAGACAGGCCATCATTGAACAAAACGGCTTGACGGCATCAGATGGCAGCAAGGATATTATTGAACAAAGCGGATCAGAAATAAAGATTCGCAATTAATAAGCAAAAAGAAATTGCCGACTCAATAATTCATTCTATAAATCCAATTAATTCAAGTAGTTCCTATCTTTGCAGATACTTCTATTGAAATTGGGATAAAGAATAGAATCATTATAACTATTTTAACTCCTTAACCGGGATGATGAATGCGCCAGGATACCCCTGTAAGATAAGCGTAGTAACCATCCGGCGTGCTTCTTCAATATTTTTATAAACCCCAATGGTATAAATATACAAGTCGTTTTTAAGCCGGAATTCCTTAATATTTTCGATGCCCTTAAAATAGTCAGCGCCAAGCTGCTTACGGGATGCAGCAATCTGTATAGTAAGAATATTATCCGACTCAGTTGAAGCATCCGGCTTGTCTGTTACTTTGCTTAAAAGATTATCCATACTTAAAACAAAAGCATCCCTATATCCTTTTTCGATGATTTTCAGCCGTTCGGCATGAGCATTTTTATGTCCGTCTATTTCCTTCACGACATAACGGTATAATCCATCATTACAATAGTATTCTTTAACCCCCTTCAGGTTTCTGAAATAATTATCAATATCAACAGGATAACGCAACGCCTTAATCTGTACGGTGTACTTATTATTGGTTGCGGGAGAAGCGATGAATGCATCACTACCCTGTTTTGTTTTTCCGGATCTTACAGCATTAGCAGTCGTTGCATGGGAAACCACAGGGGGTTTGGGCACTTCGGCATAAGTATCCTGATTTAATAAAATATTTTTCATCAAAGCAGTATCACCTTCCAGTTCACTGCTCAGGAGTTGTTCAAACTGATCGGAAGAAATCAGTAACGCCTTTCCATAGCGGGTAAACAAATGTTCAATATCCACCGAAACATCAAAATCGTTTCCGGGGGGCAAAATAAAATCGAACCGGTTAGTATTGCTTGTCGGCAGATAGCTGCTCACCTCATCATCCTGGGCAATATCTATCACTTCAATCACCACATCAATAGGATTCACCGGCATATTATCAATCGTTTCGACCTTATCCTGAATCACCATATCATCAGTAATCTGCGCACTGGCCAGTTCAATATCGGCAAGCGTTGTATCAATCCCCTGCACCTGTGCCTGTACCATCAACAAAGGAGTTGCGCGCACGTCTCCGTCGAGCGATGTAATATATTCGCCAATAAAACCGGTATCAGTCATTATCGTATCAACAGCGGCCTGAACCACCAGATCTTTGGCATCAAGGATTGTAATTTTATAAATATCCTGCTCTCCAAAGCTATCATCCTTAGCAGATGAATAGTATGCATACTTACCCTGACGGGAAATAACAAAAAAGATATCATCATCGGGTGTATTAATAGGATAACCAACATTTTCGGGCAAAAGCCAGTTGCCGTTACGGTTCTGAATAGACCTGAATATATCATATCCACCCATTGACTGATGCCCTTGTGAGCTGAAATACATAGTACGGCCATCAGGAGCAATGGATACGCCATCTTCGTCCCATTTGGTATTGATCACGGGACCGAGATTTTTAGGATCGCTCCACTCTCCATCCTTGCCGAGTACAGTCATATAAATATCTTTCCCGCCAAACGAGCCATCGGGCTTATTACTAACATAATAAAGTGTATCGCAGGTACGGGAGAATGCGGCAGAGGACTCATTAAAGATAGTATTAATCTTCTCCGGCAATGGCTTAGGTGTTGACCATCCGGTGCCTTTTTTTTCACTGATGAACAGATCACCCGCATTTTTACTTCCATCATAATAAATAAGCTTGTTGCCGTCAGCCGATAAACCTACCACAGCATCATGGCTAATAGTATTAAGGTCGGTGCCGATATTTCGGGCCGACTGCCAGTTAAAATCTTTATTAACCGAAAAATAAATATCTTCATAATACTGGTAATCGCTTGGATCTTTCTGCCGGCCGGTGGTTGTTGAACGGCGTGAAGTGAACATCAGAATACTATCGTTAGCGCTTACTAACGGACGGTAATCGGGGTATTCTGAATTTATGGCTCGTCCAAGATTCATAATATCTACGAGGATTGGTTTAAGGATTACTTCTTTTGCGTAATTACACTCTTCGATACGCCGGTTGATAATGCTCTGCCAGTTTTCAATATCCCTGCCCGAAAGTGACGACCGGAAACGTTCATATAATTTAATGGCCTCATCAAACTCATAACTTACCTGATATCCACGACCAAGCAGATAAAGAATATCATAACTGATCTCCGGATTAATCTGATAAGCATTTTTAAAATACTGAAGAGCGAACCGCTTGGGATAAGTTTCAATATAGCACATTCCCAGTTTATAATTCAGTTCGGCATTATTAGGCAAACCTTTATATGCCTGAAGAAAAGCCCTTTTAGCCAATGAGTATTTTTCAAACTCATAAAAATACCTTCCGGTACGCAAATTAACATTTGGATCATCTGAAAGACGTTTCATCTCAGGAGAGACATAATTACTATCCTCCTGTCCAGACAACTGAAGCATACAAAGAGCAGCGAACAAAACTATAAACATCCGGTGTATAAACATAAGTTTATTAAAAGCCGGCAGATCATCCGATATTCTAAAATGCTTATTCACTTGCTTTTGCGAATAATATTAGCTCAAATATACAAAATCGAAAAAACAAATGTTGCATAATGATCAATTTTTATCATAACATTTTAGTTAAATGCAACATTTGAGCAACATTTTGAGACAATAGAGCAAGTCCGTTTGCTAAAACTATAGTAATTTAGTGTCAGATTTTTACGTTATACAATATAGATTTAACCTGAACATTATATGAAAAAATATTTTAACAGAAAACAAAGAAAAAACCCGGGCAACAGTTTTCTTAAGCCGGGTATATTGACTTTTCTCC
>CAZRNJ010000224.1:0-4431 GCA_964601385.1 uncultured Bacteroidales bacterium
TCAGAAAGAATAAAATTTTTTGGTAAATCGTACTCATATTTTTTTGCATTTAATACCTAAAAATTAAAGCCAAATTTATAGTATTTTTTTCCTATTTCCTATTATTAAATTTAATTAAAATGTTGATAATTATTAGATTTTAATATGACGATGTTGAATATATGTTAAATTATTGATAATTAATGCAATATATTATGTTATAATCATTGTTTGATTGAACTGTTCGTACATTTAGTTATTTTTGCTTCAAAATGGTAATAAAAAGTGTAAAATGGATAATCCAAGAACAAAGATTAAAGATCTGTTAAATAGCGAGTTGACAAATCGGGACGTTATTGTTAAGGGCTGGGTACGGACCAGACGCGGTAATAATTCCATTGCATTTATAGCCGTCAATGATGGATCGGTTATTCATAATATCCAGATTGTTGTTGAACTGGATAAATTTGAATCAGGGTTAATAAGGCAAATTACAACCGGTGCATGTATTGAGGTAAAGGGTAAATTGGTAAAGTCACCCGGACAGGGGCAATCGGTGGAGGTGCAGGCACAGGCGATAAAACTGTATGGCGGCGCTGATGCAGAAACGTATCCGTTGCAGAAGAAAGGCCATTCATTTGAGTTTTTGCGCGAGATAGCCCATCTCCGGCCACGAACCAATACATTTGGCGCTATATTGCGTATCCGTCATGCTCTGGCTTTTGCCATACATAAATTTTTTAATGATAAGGGTTTTGTTTATTTGCATACACCCATTATTACCGGCTCGGATTGTGAAGGCGCCGGTGCCATGTTTAGGGTTACCACGCTTGATTTGAATAATTTGCCAAAGAACCCGGATGGGACAATAAATTATAATGAGGATTTTTTCGGGAAAGAAGCTGCTCTTACTGTTTCAGGACAGCTTGAAGGTGAATTAGGCGCTCTGGCTCTGGGCGAGATTTATACCTTCGGGCCTACATTCCGCGCCGAAAATTCAAACACACCACGTCATCTCTCCGAGTTCTGGATGATAGAGCCGGAGATGGCTTTCTATGATATTGAGGATAACATGAATCTGGCCGAAGAGTTTATTAAATATCTCATCCGGTATGCGCTTGAGCATTGCAAAGACGATATTGAATTTCTTAACAGTATGGTTGATAAGGAGCTGATTGAGCGATTGAATTTTGTATTGAACAATGATTTTGCACGGGTTGATTATACCGAGGGAATTGAGATACTCATCAAATCGGGTGTTAAGTTTGAGTTTCCGGTAGAGTGGGGGCTTGATTTGCAGGCCGAGCACGAACGTTATCTCGTTGAGAAACATTTTAAAAAGCCGGTAATTCTGATCAATTATCCCAAGCAGATCAAGGCCTTTTATATGAAGCAGAATGATGATGGGAAAACCGTAAGAGCCATGGATGTTTTGTTTCCGCGTATTGGCGAGATTATCGGTGGTTCGCAACGCGAGGATGATATCGAAAAACTGAAACAGCGCATAGATGAGCTGCATATTCCGCAAAAAGATATGTGGTGGTATCTTGATACTCGCCGGTATGGTAATGCACCGCACAGTGGTTTCGGATTAGGTTTCGAACGGTTGATGGTATTTGTTACCGGTATGGCTAATATTCGTGATGTAATCCCTTTTCCGCGTACACCAAAAAGCGCCGAATTTTAAATTTGTATTATGTACAGGCAGGAACTGCGTCAGAAATTGCTGCAAAAGCTAACTCCGCAGCAGATACAGGTTATCAAGTTGCTCGAGATGCCCGTAATGCAACTGGAGCAGAAAATAAAGGCAGAGCTCGAAGAGAATCCTGTCCTTGAAGAGATGGAATCACCGGCTGATGAAGCGCTGAAAATTGAACCATCCGGGCAAGAGCCGCAAATGGATGCAGAAAGCGATGCGGAAAACGGAGATGACGAAAAGCCCGAAAATGAACCAACAGCCAATACTGATGATGAGTTCACGGTTGAAGATTATATTGATGATGAAGATATCCCTTATTATAAGCTCGATGCACAAAATTTCGATCCGAATGCAAAAAACGAAGAAGTACCGTTTTCTGCCTCTGTCAGTTTTACCGAATTTCTCGAGCGTCAGTTGCGTGAACGGTTGCTGAGCGATAAGGAGTTTGAACTGGGACGCTACCTGATCGGTAATCTGGATGATGACGGATACCTGTATCGTGACCTGGATGCTATAGCCAACGACCTGGCTTTTAACGAAGGTATTGAAGCAACGAAGGATGAGCTGTCCAAAGTGCTTTCGGAGATCAAGCAGCTTGATCCGGCCGGAGTGGGCGCTAAGGACCTGCGCGAATGTCTGCTGCTGCAGATCTCTCGTAAAGATCATTCTGAAAAAGTAATAAAACTGGCCGAAACAGTTATCCGGGATATGTTTCCTGAGTTTTCAAAAAAACATTATGCAAAAATCAGTCAGCATCTGCGTCTGAAAGACCATGAACTAAAGGAAGTGCTTGCCGAAATTCTTAAGCTTAATCCACGACCGGGAAGCGCGTTCAATGATCCTGCCACAAAGCTGATGGAGCATATCATCCCCGACTTTATTCTGGAAAACCGTGAAGGTGAACTTTACCTTTCACTCAACTCACGAAATATGCCTGAGCTGAGGATCAGTGATGAATATGCATTGATGGTTGAACAAGCCAATAGCAAAGCACAAAAGAAAGATAAGGAAGCCATTACCTTTATTCGTGAGAAAATGAATAAGGCACGTATGTTTATTGATGCAGTAAAACAACGGCAAGACACCATGATGCGTACCATGAATGCGATTATTGAATTGCAACGGGCATACTTTGTTGACGGAAATGAGCAACGGCTCAAACCCATGATCCTAAAAGATGTTGCTAAGCGTACAGGGTATGATATTTCAACTATCTCGAGAGTAGTCAGCAGTAAATATATTCAGACGCACTTTGGTATTTATCCGCTGAAATATTTTTTCTCCGAGGGTATGCAGAATACCGACGGCACCGAAGTGTCAACACGCGAGATCAAGAGCATACTCAGCGAGTGTATCAGCAACGAAAATAAACAGGATCCGCTTACCGACGAGCAGCTTGTTGAAGTGCTTAAATCAAAGGGTTATACTATTGCACGGCGCACGGTGGCCAAGTATCGCGAACAACTGGGAATTCCGGTGAAACGGCTGCGCATCGAAATACAGTGAGCGTTATCGGTTAATAAAAAGCACGGATAAGAGATAATAAATGCAGAATACTTAATTTTTTGAACTGATGACCTTTAGTTTATCCTCATTTATGATTTCGATAGATTTGCCTGAAAGTTTAATGATGCCGTCTTTACGGAATTCGGAGAGGGTACGGATAATATTTTCGGCAGTCATTCCAAAGAAATCAGCAATTTCTTTTCGCGAGATGGGAAGTTCGAACGATTTGGCTTTATATACCTCATTGGAGAAGAACAGTAAAAAATAGGCAACGCGGCCATAGAGCCGGCGCTGGCGGATTTCGAGCGTAGTCAGTATGATTTTGTCGGATGCCCTACTCATCTTTTCCATTAACGACAATGCAAAACCGCCATTCTTCTGGGCATATTCTTTAACCTTGATAAAATCGAGATTACAGGTAACACTGTCTTCAAGAGCTGATACGGAGTAGTTATATTTTTTTTCTGAAAATATACTCAGTAAACTGACAAAATCGAGAGGCCTGGCAAAGCAAATTATTTCTTCGGCATATAAACCCTTGCGGTATAATTTTACTAATCCGCTTTTCAGATAAATAAATTCTTTGATATCTGTTCCTTCGTTAATTATAATTTCGCCTTTCTTGAAACTTCTTTCATATTTCATGTTGCATACTTCCTGCAATACGTTATCAGTAACATTACCCGAGAAAAGCTCCTTAAGGTCGCATTGGTCACAATTGCATGTTGGATTATTCTTGAACATTTGGTTTTATTTTAAACACAAATATAATCATTTTTAGTGATTTTAAAGCGATATTTATTCGCTGTTTTTTTATACCTTTAGCGATAAAATAATAAACGTATGAAGCGATATGTGCTGTTTTTCTTTTTGTATGCAATGATGCTTTTTAGCTTTGCGCAACGGACAGTTATGATTAATGATAATTTTGTAAACCGTTCAAAATTTATGATCTTTCCCTGATACCCGGTATTGGTACGGGCTTCGAATTAGTGAATAAAAGCGATAATGACGGATTGATTTTTTCGTCTATCCATTTGACCTCTGCAGCTATTGGCCAGTGCAGTTACAATGGCGCTTATTCGGCGCATTCGTGTATTGATTATGAGTTTACCGAATTTGACCGTTCATCGGGCGACACGTTAATTATTGAGTTTGATGCTATCTGGGAATCAGCAACAACCAATGGTGACGGCGGCAGGGCCGATGTGTTTCTTTTACATGAATACAAATCCGGAGGGCCACAG
>CAZRNJ010000225.1:0-4407 GCA_964601385.1 uncultured Bacteroidales bacterium
GATATAAACCTGCGAATGGCAACCGTAATCGGGCTTGTTGGCGGCGGCGGCATCGGCACTATGCTCATGCAATACCAGGGATTAGCCAAATGGCGGCAGGTCGGCCTCATCGTGTTAGTGATTGCTGCAATCGTCTGGCTCATGGATTACGCATCGGCCAAAATCCGTGAGAACATAAAATAAACCCGGATTTTTCGGTTGAATTGGCTCAACTGAAAAACGCTCTTGCTTTCTTCCAGTCAATCGCAGTGCGTATAATCAAAGGATGATATCAGGGATCAATCACAATATAACCCGACCGCACACCATTAGTAAGGCCAGAGACAACGGCTCTCTTACCTTTTTCCGGGATAAACCGGATACATGCATAACCATTGGCCATCTGAATAAACTGGCTGCCATCAGGTGTTCCCATTGATGCAACAAGTTCACCGCTGCCACTTTCCTTAACAAAGTAGATAGTGCCATTAAATGTTAAACATTGGATGCCTTTCCAGTCGCGGATTCTGGCTTCTATAAGTATTGAGCCATCATCCAGATTGCGTGTTGTAAGTTGCAGGTTATCGGGGTTCCGGCATTCAGCAGATGTAACAGTAAAATGCAAGGTATCTGTTACAACAAGAGAAGAACCGGATATTCCTTTGGCTATCACAGTATATACACCCTGCTCCAAATTAAGTTTCCACAATAATCCATGAGCAGGGAAACTGCCAACGCGGCGTTTACGCCCTCCGGCATCAATACCGTTAAGCCACAAATAAACACTATCCATATTGCTGTAAACACACAATTGAGTGCTGTCACCTTCACGGATAAAACGCAATGGCCATGTATGCGACTCGATATAAACAAACGGATTAACAGTATCCCAGTAACTCCGGAAAACATAATAAGCATCTTTGGGTTTGCCATCACGTGTCATCAATCCCTTCTGGTTGATGTATGGAATTGGATTCTCCGGCCGAAGAGGTGTAGCAAAATCTTTCAAAGACCATTGGGCACTGCCTGCAAATCCGGGCAATTCTTCAGATACTTTCAGATGCCAGTCAAACAGGTCAACAATATAACTTTCGCTGTAATCACCAATCTTGGAGACGCTTTGCACAATTGACTGATTTTCGGACTCAGACCAATTATCGGTTTTAATTCTCCCCTTGCCATCAATAGGATTTTGATTATGCCTGCCAACATGACTATCGCCGCCATATTCCATGTGCAAAAAATGCCGGTATTTTTTCATGGCACCTGTTAATGCCTTTTCATAATCCATGTACACACCTGCATACCATCCCGACCAGATAGAAGGAGAATAAACATCAACAATACGCTCGGCTGGTTCGTACCTGCGAAGAGCAGTTAAACGTGAAGGATCGAGCTTATGCGCCTGATTATTGATTACATTTAAGAAAGCCGTAATACTGTCATGATTAAAATACTCAACAAAATCGTGTTGCCAGTCAATTTCATTTCCCATAGACCAAAAAATCACAGAAGGATGATTGATATTTTGAATAATCATCTCGGAAAGCAAGCGTTGAGTATTTTCTTTCCAAACTTTTCCGCCAATAGCTCCACGGCACCAGGGCAATTCATCCCATACCAATAATCCCAATTCGTCACATGTCTTATACACCTCAGGATCCTGAGGGTAATGAGCCAACCGGACAAAATTCGCTCCCATATCTTTTATTGCCTTCATATCCTGGCGATGAATAAAATTAGGAAGTGCAGCGCCATACCCGGCATGATCTTCGTGACGATGAGTGCCGCGAATAAGAAACCGTTCGCCATTAAGATAAAAAGAACCATAATCCTTAAACTCAAACCACCGGTATCCGAACCGGTCACTGATAGTATCGGTAATTCCGCCATCAGTGGTTAAAATGGTCCGAACAGTGTATAAAAAAGGAGTAGCCGGCGACCAAAGCATTGGATTTTTCAGAACAGGAAGAGAGATCAGAAGATCGGAACTGTTTTTATGTTTTGTAATTTTTGATATAACCGGAATATTATTTGGATCGAAGACCGTTGTTGACAGCGTGAAAACACCGTCGGGTGGCTTATTTAAACGAACCTGTACCGAAGTAGAAGCCATTTTTGCATTTACAGATGGTGTTTTAATTATCAGTTTACGCAAATACACCTCCGGATACTGTAATAACCATACATCACGAACAATACCACCAAAAATGGTAAAATCCGATTTTGAAGACGGAATAATTTCAGGATTGTAATAATTATCAACAGCAACAACTACAATATTTTTCCCCGACTGCAGAAAAGGTGTTATATCAACCTCAAAACCAACATATCCGCCAACATGATCTCCTGCAAATTTATTATTGACAAAAACGCGGGTTGTAATATTTGATCCCTCAAAATAGAGGATATAATGATTTCCTTTAATTACCGGACTAATAATAAGTTCTTTCATATAAAATCCGGTATCCCTAGTATATCCGGGGATAACATCGGTTGCATCCATACAGTTCCAGGTATGTGGAAGATCAATTACAGACCATCCGCTGAAATCGCGAATCCGCGAGGGGTCAATGGCTTTCTTTTCACTGTATTTCCATCCCGAATTAATATTTGTACAATTACCTGCAATCTGCAGGGGCTGGCTGTTAACAACAAATAAGCAAACAGACAATACAAACAAAACACAAATTCCTATCCTCATACTTATTACCTTTTTGCGCTTATTACGTAAGATAAAACAAATAGTTTCAACAAAAACTGTTACAATTACAATAATATTTCTACAATTATTGACAATCCTATTCAATCATCTCCAATCAGCTATTGTTTAGCTGACAGAAAACGTTCAGCATCAATAGCGGCCTTACATCCCGATCCGGCGGCGGTGACTGCCTGGCGGTAATGAGGATCCATAACATCGCCACAAGCAAATACACCTTCGATATTGGTTTGAGTTGTTGGTTCTTTTACAATAAGGTAACCCGTATCATCGGTTTGAAGCACATCCTTAAACAAGGCCGAATTAGGTTGGTGGCCAATGGCAATAAAAACGCCATCAACGGGAATTTTTACTTCGGTGCTTTCATTCCTGATTAGTGTAATTCCGGTCACCACCTGTGTTCCGGTAATTTCTTTAGTAACATGTCCAAACAGAACTTCCAGGTTAGCTGTTTTCATTACCCTGTCCTGCATGACTTTAGAGGCGCGAAGATAATTTTTACGAACAATCAGATACACTTTTTTACATAAGCCGGCAAGATAGAGAGCTTCTTCGCAGGCCGTATCGCCACCTCCGACAACTGCAACATCTTTGCCTTTATAAAAGAATCCATCGCAGGTAGCACAGGCCGATACGCCGGAGCCCTTATATTTTTCTTCGGAGGGCAATCCAAGATATTTAGCTGTTGCACCGGTTGCAATAATAAGAGCATCGGCAGTTACCTCTTTCTCACCATCAATTGTCAGCCGAAAAGGACGCTGTTTCAAGTCGGCCTGAGTTACAATGCCCCAGCGCACATCGGCACCAAACCGCTCAGCCTGCTGTTTCAGATCATCCATCATCTGTGGGCCTGTTATTCCTTCAGGATATCCAGGAAAATTTTCCACCTCCGTAGTAGTTGTAAGTTGTCCGCCCGGTTCAAGCCCCTGAAAAACAACCGGATTAAGATTAGCACGTGCAGCATAAATAGCAGCTGTATAGCCGGCCGGCCCGGAACCGATTATTACACAACGATGATGCTCTGACGCTGAATTGGTTATCATATTATTACATATTACTAATTAACTGCTGCCAAAATAATAAAATTATTATAAATCCTTTTTATCTCATAAATTAAAATAGCCAATACTTGTCTGTTTTAATCAGAAAGCATAAATTTGCCAACCGGATGACATTATCCGGTTCACAGGTAATTAATACCCGGGGTGTAGCGCAGTTGGCTAGCGTACTTGCATGGGGTGCAAGTGGTCGGAAGTTCGAGTCTTCTCACCCCGACAACAAAAAAGTGTATCTGTAAACGAGATACACTTTTTTTTATACTTCCGGGTATATATATAAAAAGATGCCTTAACGCGAAAAAAAAGAATAATCCCGTATTTTCGGCTGATCTGTTTGCATTTTAAAACCGCAAAATACCGGTTAATTTTTTTCTCTGATCAGATATAGCCGGTTATCCTCAACCAGATAGAACAGAGGGACAATCGCAATTTTCGGATACCGGAGACGAAGACGTTTGGTTTCACTTAAAATAAAATCAATTTCATTACCGATCTCAAACATCGGGGCATACTGCATGAAATGGTCGGTTGCCTGTTGGTTGTCCCATCCGGCGGTTTCAACCAATCCCTGAACAAACTGCTCTTTTACGCTGATGATATTCACCATGGCGCAATGATTATGGCCGATCAGCACGATATGCCTTACCC
>CAZRNJ010000226.1:0-4361 GCA_964601385.1 uncultured Bacteroidales bacterium
GTCAATATCTCCGCTGGTAGCAACAACCACTGCGCCTGAAATGGACTTGGCTGTTGATCCGTCGCTGCCATGACATACTGCACGTTCATAACCAAATACGGCAACCGTCGTGCCGGCTACGGCCTGTGTGTGGATGCAGTGATTAGCGGTAAGGATATAGGGTGTTCCGTCAAAACGTGTATTATTGATCAGTGTGCCCGTGCAATAGCTGGTGACTAGCTTATCAACGTACATTAGACGCACTACGGCATTTTTTTCGGTTTGCCAGCCTCCGCAGTTTATATCAATATTGCAGCTGCCGGATGAGTTATATCTGCTGTCTTTTCTGCGCGAACCAAAGATATCCCGGAACCCGTATCCGGCCTGTGACAGAACGATCGTGCCCGGAGTTGTGACGCCGGGCGCAAGCCGCAATTCAATTAGTGCCGAATCGCCGGGAACAGGCGCTGTGTGAAGTATCCCGCTGGCCGATGCAGTAGTGTATGGGCCAGTGATATAATCCTGCGAAGGTGTGCTTACATACATGGTTACACCCTCGCCCGGAAGAAAATATCCGAACAACAGGTTTAACGAATAGGCGCCGGGCATTGTAATCCCTAATCGCAACAGGGTGGTGTCGCCCAACATATCTGATCGAATGAAATAATCTTGCGTAAGATGTGTTTCAACATTCCTGGCAAATGTAAACGGTTTGAGCCCCCCGGATATTGATGTATCTTCTTGAAGTAATTCAGTAACATCAGGTGGCGCGAGTGTAATGTACGGTGGATCAACTGACCGGCCGGATAAAATTACTGAACATAGGAAAATCAAGACGCCGGCAGATAAATGGGGTAAACGCATATTTATTAAAAAAGATTCAAATATACATAATTTCAAATAGCTGACAATATTGCCGGAGAGATTCTGAAATCAACTAACGGATTACCTTTATAATCCCGTAAAGTGGGGGCATCAAAACAATTGAATCCGTCCTGCTTCGCAGTTCTTGGTTTTTAATTTTAATACCGGCTCGCTTAAGCAAGCTTGGCTCACCATTGTTAAAATTAAAAACCCCCTTGCGGGGGCTTCAATTGTTTTGGCGGAGAGAGTGGGATTCGAACCCACGAACCGCTTTTGGCGGTTACACACTTTCCAGGCGTGCGCCTTCGACCACTCGGCCATCTCTCCTGTTTGCCGCAACTTTTTGCGACTCGGATGATTTATGAATGTGCGAAAATACAACTTTTCCCTGAATCTGTTGACTATTCAATACCAAACAGTTTTTTTGCATTGGTTGTGGTTATGTCCGATACCTCTTCAATAGCAGTCCCCGTTGCATCGGCAATATGTTGCGCAATCAGGGGGATATAGGCGGGCTCGTTGCGTTTACCTCTGTAGGGCTCAGGGGTTAGAAACGGCGCATCTGTCTCCAGAATTACCATGCTGATGCCTGTTTCTTTTAATGTCTGTCGCAGTCCGCTATTCTTATAGGTAATCACTCCTCCAATACCAATATAAAACCCAAGTTCTTTAAGCTGATTTGCCTGTAATGTATTACCTGAAAAAGCATGAAAAACACCGCGTATCTTTCCTCTATAGTTGTCCTTAAGTATTTTATAGATAGGGTTGTAAGCATTGCGCGAGTGAATAATTACTGGTAAATCCAGTTCAATAGCAAGGTTGAGTTGGAAAATCAAGGCATCGGCCTGCTCATGCTCGTGTGTGGCATCCCAGTATAAATCCATACCAATCTCCCCTATGGCAATGTACTGATTATTTCTTGCCTGTTCTGCTGCTTTTTCCAGTTCCAGCCGGTAATGCTGGTTGATATGCGTGGGATGCAGCCCGATGGACGGATGTACCAGTGCGGGGTATTGTTTACACACTGTGGCTAAGGGCTCTATCGATGTGCTGTCAATGCCCGGAAGTATGATGTGGTTTACAGCTGCTTTTTTTGCATTATTCATGACTTGTGGCAAATCTGCGGCAAACTGATGCATAAACAGGTGGCAGTGAGTGTCAATCCATTTCATATTGATTGCGTTTAGATGCAAATATACTAAATGGGCATCACAGGCGCCATGTATAGCTGCCCTGTTCCTGTATGTCGTGTAAACGGATGCCCCGGCGAAGGCATGTATCTTTCCATCTTTTCCGGAAAGAGCGGCTGCAACTGGCATCCAGTACTATGCATGAGGGTTTGAACTGTAGGATATCCTCCGGTTTCAGGTGTTTGTTTTTTTCTGATAGAATAAGAATATCGCTGGCTGAAAGGTTCAGGTTTGTTGCGGCTGCAGAAGGAACAATGAGCGTGCTCTCTGAATTGTTCAGCTTTAAGTGTTGATGGGTTAACGAAAGCATGCAATCTGCTGTTTCGATGGTACAATATTTGGCCGCGTCAATGGTTTGTATTGCTTTAATGCCGGAATGAATCAGATCTTCATTTAGCCATCGTGCATTTGGATAACCGGCAGAGTCGGTAAACAGGTATGCTTTATGCCCTGCCATAAACGAATAGCAGGAGCTGTTTCGGCTATTGTAAACTGTAAACTTTCTATGATGAAGCACTTTCCATTCTCTGTCCAGCGAGAAAGCTACGAATAATATTAAACAAACCAAAAATCCATGAATCCCGTATTGTCTCCGGACAATAAAAAAGATGATCAGAAATCCAATCGCTGCATAAAGCAAAATTGTTTGCGTAACACTGCAAAACAGTTGATTGGTCGAGGCAAATGGTAAATGACTGATCATTTGTACCGATTGCAGAAGCACTGTAGCGATGAATTGAGTTAGTTTCCCTGTCAGCGAAGCGATTGCTGTCAATGGACTTAAAATCAAGGTTGTCATACCCGCGTAAATCATCAAACCGGATAGCGGGATTACGATGATATTGGTTATCAGAAACCATGTTGAGAAAGTGTGCATTTTTAGTATAAGAATAGGAGTGATGCCTGCCTGTGCTGCAACAGAAACGCATACCATGCTCCACAGATACATCAGCCATTTTGGGCCGCTGAGTAATGAGTACAGCCAAGGATACAGCAAAACTATAGCGATCACTGCCAGATACGAGAATTGTAGTCCGATATCCATAATCAGAAACGGATCATAAATGAGCAGAATAAGCAATGAGGCAGAAATGGAATTGAAAATATTTACCGGCCGCGCAAGTGAATTACCAATAATGATGAAGCTGAACATGGCTGTAGCTCTTAGCACTGCAGCAGACATGCCGGTAATCAGCGCATAGAACCAGAGCAGCAATAGCAGTGTAACAGCATAAATCCATTGTCCGTATTTTCGTTTGGTCAGGAATCCGAACAAGAACTGAAGGATCAGGCAAACAATGCCGGTATGTAGTCCGGACACCGAGAGGATATGCATTGCCCCTGTGATGGCAAATTCCCGGTAGATATCGTCGCTGATCTCATCCCGGCTGCCCAGCAACATGGCCCCGGTAACTGCATATTCGTCGCCATGCATCCCAAGTGTGTGTAAACGACCGGTTAGTTTTTGCCGAAGGTTTGTTGCAATGGCCGAGATGCTCTTACGACTTGAACTATCTGCAAAAATCCATTCATTGTTCTTGATATATGCAGTCCGGTAAATATGTTTGTAATAATAGTATTGCCGGTAATTAAATTGATGGGGATTGTTTTCAAAAGCCAGTTCTTTAAATACTGGTGACAGAATGATCCGGTCGCCGGTTTGTAGTTTTTTACCTGAATTATCCTTACTGATGTATAGCAATGCTTTTCCCCTGGTTGTTTGCCATTCGTTTTCCGGTTTAATTGCTTTTATCTCAGCAACGATTTTCAATGTGTTCTTTTTTTCTGATGGGATATCTTTGATCAAGGCGCACACTGCCATGTGGGGCGTGTGGATTGTTGTATAATTTGGCTGGTTATAGCGGAAAATGGTGATCGTGTAGCCAAGTATAATAAAGAAAAACGCAACCGTTATACCCCATACCCGGGCAATGGTGTAATTACCTGCGATTTTTTTTGTATTTGTTGCTAAGAGGACACAAAACAACAGGATGATAATTATCAGCATAGTGGTTATCAGCCGGTGATCATGAAACACGAAAGCGAATGAAATCCCCGCTATTAGCGGTAGCAGTAGCTGCGTAATAATGCTGTTTTTTAACTGGTCAACAGGGTTCATCGGGAGTATATGCTTTTCAAATAAAAAAAAAGATTTTAAACCCGCCAAATATTGTTGAAAATAACTTACTTTTATGAAACTAAATAAGTGTTTATTTACGTTTAAAAAAAAATTTATATGGCAAATCTGGGAGTAAATTATATGGGATTAGCATTGAAGAATCCCATCATTATTGGAGCAAGTAATTTGGTACAGGATCAGGCAATAGT
>CAZRNJ010000227.1:0-4347 GCA_964601385.1 uncultured Bacteroidales bacterium
ATCCAAGGTCAGTGCCATAAACTCCAAGGTTTAGCGCTTTTTTTATTGTGGTTGAATATTTTGAGAAATTTTTTTCAGGATTAATAAATTCGTGGTTAAAACTGAAGTTGTTCTTTTTAATAAAAATTGTTGCCTGATGCGGTGAAGGCAGGGTGAAAAGAGTTGTTTTATAACGGAAGAGTACCGTTGTGGTGTCAATATCTATTTTAAGCAGAGTATCATCACGATTTTCCTGTTTTGAATTATGCCAGCACGAAGTAAACAGCATAATTACAGTAAGCAGCAAGGGGCTAAAGCGTGTAAGTTGCCGGATGAGATTATTTACGTATTTCCTCACGGTATTCAAAATAGTTCATTTAAGCCACTAATATATTAAAAAAAATAATACTATTAATATCAAATTGTATTGCGGTTATTTTTTATTACATAATCGCCGGTTTTAACCTTTAATAAACCGGCAATGTGGTCGCACTTAATCATCAGCATAAAAAAGATGTTTTTGTCTTTTTCATCAATCAATCCTTCAAGATTTCCTTGTCCTTTGGAAATAATCAGCGATGCCGAGTTGTAAATCTGACTGAATTCAGCCGATACTTCACTTAAAATTGCTGAAGGGGCATTACTGCCGGTAGATATCACTTTTGCAAACTGGGGGATTCCTGCGGCTATTGCATCGTCCGTTGTGGCATCGTTAAGTATCGGCTCATTACGTACGGCAAAAATAATACCCGGATGGTTGAGTTGTTCAAGAAAGAGCCGGTCAAGTACTATTTCACCGGCATTGTCGCCGATATAAAGCACTGTTGCGGCTTTATTGATCCCGCTCCGCAGTTGAGCTGAATGATCAATAGCAAAGGATGAATTGAGCACCCGTTCAATCGTGCCATAAATATTAAAATCAGTTGATTTGGCAAAATCAATAATATTTCCGGCAATTGCCAGCTTAAGAGCTGTTATAAAGGGGTCGGGGGATGAAGATACCCTGTCGCGCAACTCCGGCAGCATTTCGAGCATCATGGTATTGCATTTTTGTTTGAGTTCTTTATACGGGTCGGAAATGCCGGTAAGTTTTTTTATGCGGACATGAATATCGCGAGCGACCTGGGGCGAAAGGATATTTTCGGGTAACTGGCTGAAGTAGCTAAAAAATTCCCGGGCTGTTTTTTCTTTAATTTCATCGGGGAGCTGATGCATATTAAGAAGATTTTCGAGCATTCTCAGCTCACAGAACATACAATGGTGGTTCATCTTTGAATAATAAAAACGCAAGGTACACCGAAAAAATATATAATGTGATAAAAGATTTTAACAGTTACGCATACAACATGTCCGTAACATTTTTTTGGTTAGTTTTGGGGCAAAATCAATGATATGAAAAAAGAAAAAATAGTTCTGGCATACAGCGGAGGCCTTGATACATCTATTATTCTCAAATGGCTGCAGGATAAAGGATATGATGTTATTGCCTATATCGCCGATGTCGGACAGGATGATAATTTTCAGGAAGCAAAAGACAAGGCGCTGAAGTTAGGCGCATCGGGTGTTTATATTGAAGATCTGAAAGAAGAATTGATTACAGGATTTCTGTTTCCGGCCATTAAGGCAAATGCAAAATACGAAAACCGCTATTTGTTGGGTACTTCGCTGGCACGACCGATTATTGCCAAACGTCAGATTGAAATTGCCAATAAAGAAAAGGCCGATTATGTGTCTCACGGGGCAACCGGTAAAGGGAATGATCAGGTACGTTTTGAACTGACTTATCATGCGCTTAAGCCGGGAATAAAAATTATTGCGCCCTGGAAGAGTAATGATTTTTTGAGTCAGTTTAAAGGCCGTACGGATATGCTTAACTATGCCGAAGAAAAGGGAATCCCGGTTAAACAGACGATAAAAAAGCCCTATAGCGAAGACGATAATATTGTTCATATCAGTCATGAAGCCGGAATTCTTGAAGATCCTTTATTTACAGCCGATAAGTCATTGCTTTGTAAAATGGTTGCGCCGCAGGATGCGCCGGATAAAGAAACGCATATCTCAATACGTTTCGAAAAAGGTATTCCGGTGGAAGTAATCCTGAAGGAAGATAATAAGACGGCAACCAAACCGTTGGACATCCTTCGTATGCTTAATGAGATAGGCGGAAAGAATGGCATCGGTCTGGTGGATATGGTTGAGAACCGTTTTGTGGGTATTAAATCGCGCGGGGTTTACGAAACTCCGGGCGCCACTATTTTATATGCTGCCCATGCCGACCTTGAAGGCATCACTATGGACCGCGAAGTGATGAAACTGCGGAACATGCTTTCCAATCCTTTTGCCGAATTGTTATATTATGGCTTTTGGTATAGTCCGGAAATGGAATTTTTAATCAATGCCATTAATCAGAGCCAGGAATTAGTTAATGGCACTGTTCATCTCTCCTTATATAAAGGAAATATTATTATGGAAGGACGCGAATCGGCCAATTCACTCTATAATAAAGATCTTTCAAGCATGGATATTCCCGGCGGTTTCGATCAGCGTGACAGCGCCGGTTTTATCCGTATCAATGCCGTGCGCCTGATGGCTTATTCATCGTTGCTACAGCGTTTAGGCAGAAGCTATAAGGTTTAAAGACACTGGTTTCCCCATCGTTCCGTGAGGTTACACTTTTTTTGCTTGGGTACGAGAATAGTTTTACCCTTAGCTTAATGTTATTCGTAAACTTCTGATGAAATAATAAGCCCTCTTGTATAAATCCAATTAATTCAAAGTAGTTCGTCTCTTTGCAGATACTTCTATTGAAATTGGGATAATAATTTTGTTATTCTTCAGAATTGCTTCAGATTGCTGCGGGATTTTATTTCTTATTTGGCTAATAATCAATATTTTATATGATTTGCTATTTTTTTGAGAAAGTGTAGTTTAAGTATAGGGTTTACAGCTATTTAAGTGTATAAAGATAAAGCAAAGCTGAAAAATCCGGACTATTCATGAGTCAATACAAAAAGTTTAACAACATTACCGGCTGGATCGTTTTCAGCATTTCACTGGCCGTATACCTGATCACGCTTGAGCCCACTGTTTCTTTTTGGGATTGTGGTGAATTTATTTCGTGCGCATTTAAGCTTGAGGTAGGACATCCTCCCGGAGCGCCTTTTTTTATGTTAATGGGACGGATATTTTCGATGATGGCCGGCGGAGATACAACAAAAGTTGCTTATGCAGTAAACAGTATGTCGGCTTTAGCCAGCGCGTTTACTATTTTATTTCTTTTCTGGAGTATCACCCATCTGGCGCGAAAAATAATTGCAGCAGAGCAGTACCTGACTACCGGAAAGCTTATTGCCATACTTGGCAGCGGTATTGTTGGAGCATTGGGCTATACGTTCACCGACAGTTTTTGGTTCTCAGCAGTAGAGGGTGAAGTTTATGCTACCTCGTCACTTTTTACCGCCATTGTGTTTTGGGCGATATTAAAGTGGGAAGACGAATCATCTTTACCCCATGCCAACCGATGGCTGATACTCATCGCTTATCTTATGGGGCTCTCTATTGGCGTCCACCTGTTAAACTTACTTGCTATCCCGGCTATTGTGCTGGTTTATTATTTTAAGAAGTTTACACCAACATCCAAAGGCGTTTTAACAGCCGTTGGTTTATCTTTTGTGATACTTGCTGTTGTGATGTATGGGATTATACAGGGAATAGTAAAGATTGCCGGAATTTTTGAGCTGTTGTTTGTTAACAATTTTGGATTTGGATATAACAGTGGTTTCCTTTTTTATCTTTTATTGCTCACGATTTTAATTGTAAGTGCTCTTGCATATACACATCGCAAGGGGTACGAAATATTAAATACGATACTGGTTTGTTTTATGGTGATCATGATCGGATATTCAAGTTATGCATTAGTTGTTATACGTTCGATGGCTGATCCGCCGATGGATCAGAATAATCCGGAGAATCTGTTTAACTTGCTTGCTTATCTTAACCGTGAGCAGTATGGAGACAGGCCGCTGATTAAAGGGCAGTACTACAATGCACCGGTTGTCGGTTCGTCCGAAGGCAAGCCATTTTACAGTTATATCAACGGCAGGTACGAGGTTACAATGCGCAAGCCGGTATATACCTACGACAGCCGTTTTGAGACCTTGTTTCCGCGTATGCATAGCAGCAGTCCCGACCATGTGGAACAATACAAGCGATGGGGTAAAATTCAGGGCCGGAGGATACAGGTTAATGATGGTAGCGCAACACCGCGCACAGAAATTGTCCCGACATTCGGCGAAAACCTGCGTTTCTTCTTCAGGTATCAGTTGGGATTTATGTATTTCCGATATTTTATGTGGAACTTTTCAGGGC
>CAZRNJ010000228.1:0-4346 GCA_964601385.1 uncultured Bacteroidales bacterium
GGTTTTGCAACATTTCCCATCGCACGTTTGTAGTCGCCGTATCTACAATAATCTTCAGTTTGTTATTGCTCGATTTCAGGTATAGTAATCCATCGCCCCATTTATCGTCAACAATAGTGTCGCCATAAACAACTTCGTAACTGTTCCATGTGTTGAAATTGGTTTCAGTATTATCGTACCATACCCGCGGATATTTACCTGCCGGGTTAATAACTGTTGTTCCGCATGTATTTGTTGTATATGAATAGGAAGTTGTTCCTGTATGTTCTACTTTAAGTGTTCTGCCTAAGGTTGAAACGTATTGAACCTGATTGGCTGCAGGGGATGTTAGTGCGCATGCTTTGACCAGTGTTTTAAAATTCGCATACGAAGTATGTTCTTCAACGGTGCCAACTTCAAGCACCAGAGCTGCCAGTGCTGTAGTACTGAAGTTCCATTTGTACATTGTATAATCATCGAGCACTGATGGTTTGAAATCGCTTGTTGTAGTGCTGGTTGAATTGTATGGGCGTACGGCCATATATACGCCGTTACCGAGGTCGGCAAAAAGTATGTTTCCATCGAATGCTTTATCTGTAATTTCATCGGGAACGGCCACCCACATGTTGTTTGCACCTTTCATTACGCGCATCATGGTGTTGCGGTACTGCCCGATTTGCTCATATTCGCAGCGGCCACCAATGTTGGTTATGCTTCCGCTGTTTCCGAAAACCTGATAAAAACGGCCTTTAACACCTAACCGCCAGACACACTCTTCCCAAAAACAATCTACCCCTTTCGGCCGGCCAGCAGCTAAACTGATGAGGGAATAGTTTTTATGAAGATAGGCCGTTTCATATTCAAAGCGTTTTCCATTGGTACCGCTGGTGCCCTTCCATTGCTTGTAGTTTTCGTAATCGAGGCGGTAAAATGGTTTTGTATTATGCATTTCCACCGGTGTGGGAAATTTACGCTGTGCAAGATCAATAATCACCTGAGGAGGCCTGTAGTTCAGGTGTCCGATAAACCCGCTGGTGTGGATATCTTTTGAATACCACTTTCGTACCGAATCATCCGGGGCTTTAGTTACTTTATTGCTGTCATCGGCAAACCAGATATATTCATATCCTAATACATCATTGTCGTAAACTTTATATCCGCCGTTTTTGTTTCGTGACTCGGGGCCCACCTGGTGCCCGTCAATGTAGTGTAGGGCAAGTTACATAGCCATCCAGTCCATCACGGCGCGTCCGCGAAGACGTGTCATCGAGTCCTCGGCAAACTGAGCCAATGCAGCAGCGGCCTGGAAGCAATAAACAAAATACACATGTGAATTCCATTCTACTCTGCCGGCGCAATAGGTGGCGCGAACCCAATTATTAACCCAGTTCTGGAAATACTCCATGGCTGGTTTATTCCCATCAGGAATAATGGTGTTATCGTTAAAATGATGCGCCATCAGGTAACCGCCGATGCGCGCCATCCAGTCGAAATTCTCTGAGTTAAATTCGTTACATAAATAAATTGGATCCATCTTACCGTCAATACGGCAGGTATAGTTACGGTTTTGATTATTCCACATCTGCTGTACGCGGGAATGTTGAATATTATCAACTGCCGTAATTCTATCGTAATAACTAAAGTAATAGAAAGCATAGCCGGGACATGAGAATGGTTTATAAAAACTGCCTTCGTAGGTACCGTAAATACCACTATGCCCGCCACGCGAATCGTCCATGATCAGCGAGTCAACTGCCGCCGGATTGCCACGTTTTACGTACATTTCACCCATCAGTAACGGCCAGTAACGTTTACCATTGTCTGTATCACCGCGGTTTGAACGGCCTGTCCAACCGCTTGAGGTATGGATAAACTCCCGTCGCTGAAGATAGCCGGTTTCCCATGGAGCTCCGGGCTCTACAGAGTCGGGGGGTACGGGCATCCATACCAATTGTGGCTGAGCGATCAGGGTGGTAAGCAGCAGGATAATGAATAATGAGTTCTTTTTCATTTTGGATAATGATTTGGTAACCTAAAATTACTGCAATTCCATTAAAAAAGGGTTACTTTTTTAAGAAAAAACCGCTGTCAAAGTTTCTTAAATTCTTTTTAGCGATATGATAAGCTACTGTTTTAACTGAAATTTTATGCTCTTATCATTGATTGTCAGCATAAAACAACCAGATTCAATTACCGGGTTACCATTTTCATCAGGATATGACAAATCTCTGTCGGGTATAATTTCAAAAGTTACTTTTTTCTTTATTCCAGGTGGCACGAAAATTTTTTCGAATTTTTTAAGCTGTCGTACCGGCCGTGTAATATGTCCGGTTTGGTCTGATATAAACCACATAACAACTTCACGACATTCCCTGTCGCTCTTATTTTGTATTTCGATGCTTGCTGTTATTGATTTGTCGCCGGCTGCAATTATGGTGTCGGTGATTATTAAATTGCTATAAATAACATTGCTATATGAAAGTCCGTAACCAAAGGGATACAGTGGTTGGTACTTATCGGATTTTTTATGGTAGTACGGAACGATATGACCCTGTGTTGCCGGATAGGTGAATGAGAGTCGTCCGGACGGATTTTCTTTACCCGAAAGGATGGCAGCGATGGCTTCCCCACCTTTCTGTCCCGGATAACCGGCAAAGAGAATGGCTCTTGCAGTATCAGCCAGATTTGTGATAATCCGCGGCCTTCCTTCAATCAGAATGACAACAACCGGTTTGCCTGTTGAAGCCGCAGTTTGTATAAGTCGTTGCTGTCCGGGTTCAAGCATCAGGTCGTTAATATTGCCTTTAAATTCGCTGTATGGTTTTTCGCCGGCAGTAACAATGATTATATCGGCCCATGCAGCATGTTTTTCGAGTAATTGTTGATCGGCGCCGGAAGAAATGCCTTCCATTTCAAGATGTTTGACGTTTACTGAATCAAACTCGGAGGATAATGCCTGAATGAGTGTTTTCATGTTTTGTGGCTGACGGGCTTCTTCAGCGCCCATCCATTCAAATGTCCATGCCCCGTTAAGCATCTTTCGTGAGTTGGCTGCAAAACCGGTAACCAGCAGTTTTTGATTTTTCTTCAAAGGAAGTATACTGTCATTTTTTAAGAGTACGATAGATTCGAGCGCTAAATGATACGCGGTTTCAAGATGTTTGGATGAACCAAAACGCTCGAAACGGTCGGAGCGGGGATAGGGGTGCTCAAAAAGTCCGAGTTCAAATTTTAATCGCAGTATTCGTCTTACCGATTCATTAATCCGTTTAACAGTGATTTGTTGCTCATTGATCAACTGCTTTATGATATCACAAAACTCAAATGAGTTGCAGGCCATATTCATATCAATCCCTGCATTGATGGCCATCAGTGTTGCTTCCTTATAATCGGAAGCTCCGCCGTGCATATCAACGATTTTCTGGATATCTTTAATATCCGTAATAATTACTCCATCAAATCCTAAGCGTTGACGAAGTAATCTGCTGAGCAGTTTCGATGATGCATGAACCGGTTCACCGTTCAGCTCTCCGCTGTTTACCATCACCGATTTGACACCTGCGTCAATAGCTGTTTTGAACGGTGGAACAAATATTTCGTGCAGTTGCTGGTCAGGGATTAATGATGGCGTACGGTCCCAGCCACTCTCCGGATCGCTGTAGCCGATAAAATGTTTGGCGCATGCAGCTAATTTATACGGGGCAATATCATTGTTTTCCTGATAGCCAACAATAAATGCTTTACCCATTGATGCACAAACCAACGGATCTTCTCCGAATGTTTCGTAAAGACGAGGCCAGAAAGGATTTTTCCCGACATCCAGCACAGGCGCAAAATTCCAGGATAAGCCCAGGTCGGCCGTTTCTTCAGCAGTAACATTCGCAGCCATTGACATTAATGCAGTATTAAAGGTGCAACTCATATTCAGATTATGGGGTAAAATTGTGCCTTCATTTACATAGTTTGCTCCGTGAACATGATCAATGCCGATAATTAATGGAATGTGTAAGCGTGTCTCTTCAATGGCTATCTGCTGGATATCGCGGATAAATGCATACCATTTCTCTTTACTGTCGCTGCCGCTTAAAAATGATCCGACATGATATTTTTGTATTGCCTCTTTAAATACTTCAACCTGCAGGTCAAGGGTTTTCTTACCATCAAGCGTTATGGTGCTGAAACAGATTTGTGTCATCTGACCGATTTTTTCATCTATTGTCATTATGTCAAGCAATGAGTCAATGCGTTGATTGATCAGGTCATTGCGTGAATATTCAGTTTTGCATGAGAAGCATATTCCGGCAACAGCCAAAATGACTAAGTTTTTTATGCTCATATTTTGCGGTAATAATAAATAGTTCTAATTT
>CAZRNJ010000229.1:0-4340 GCA_964601385.1 uncultured Bacteroidales bacterium
GGGTTGCACGTTGGACATCCGCTGGGATATATTGCCAGTGATATTTTTGCACGGTATAAGCGGTTAAATGGATTCAATGTACTGCATCCAATGGGATATGATGCATTCGGACTGCCGGCCGAGCAATATGCCATTCAAACCGGACAACATCCTGCTGTTATCACCGAAAAAAATATCAACCGTTACAGAGAGCAGATGGACAAGCTTGGTTTCTCGTACGACTGGAACCGGGAAGTTCGCACCTGCGATCCGGATTATTATAAATGGACCCAGTGGGCATTTATCCTGATGTTCAATCATTGGTATAACACGCAAACACAAAAACCCGAGCCCATAGAAAACCTGATTGCTGAATTTACAAAGAACGGCAACAAAAATGTTACGGCGCACAATAATTGCGCTTTTACATTCACCTCAGCCGAATGGAAAGCTATGGATGACATAAATAAACAGGATGTACTAATGTGCTACCGCATCGCATACCTGGGCGAAGCCATGGTTAACTGGTGCCCTGCCCTGGGAACAGTATTAGCTAACGACGAAGTAAAAGACGGCTTATCCATCCGCGGAGGCCATGCGGTGATACAAAAATCAATGAAACAATGGCAACTTCGTATCTCATGTTATGCGCAACGATTGTTGGACGGCCTGGACAGCATTGACTGGACCGAATCATTGAAAGATATTCAACGATACTGGATTGGCCGGTCGGAAGGAGCTGAAGTCGTTTTCAAAATCAAAGACAGTGAACATCAACTGGAAATATTCACCACCCGGCCTGATACCTTATTTGGAGTAACCTTTATGGTACTTGCTCCCGAGAGCGAACTGGTGGCTCTGGTTACACAGGCCGGCCACAAAAAACAGGTTGATGAATATCTACAGACAGCGCTCAGGCGGTCGGAACGTGAACGGATAGCCGAAGTAAAAAAAGTAACCGGTGTTTTCTCGGGAAGCTATGCATTACATCCCTTTACCGGTGAAGAAATACCGATATGGATCAGTGATTATGTTATCGCAGGTTATGGCACCGGCGCTATTATGGCTGTACCTGCCCACGACCAGCGCGACTATGATTTTGCCAAACACTTTGATTTACCGATTCGGCAGGTAATCAGCGGCGGGGATATTTCGCAGGCGGCTTTTGACAGCAAAGAAGGAATAGTAATCAACTCCGATTTCATAAGCGGGCTGCGTGTCCCTGAGGCCATAAAAAAAATAACCGCCGAACTGACAAACAAAAAAATCGGACGGCATAAAATAAACTACCGGCTGCGCGATGCCATTTTCAGCCGTCAGCGTTACTGGGGCGAACCCTTTCCTGTCTATTACAAAAATGGTAAAGCATTCACGATAGACGAAAAACTTCTTCCGCTGTCATTACCCGAGGTTGATGCCTTTCTGCCCACCGAACAGGGTGAGCCACCGCTGGCACGGGCTAAAAACTGGCAAACAAAAGATGGGCATCCCTACGAAACAAGCACTATGCCGGGTTTCGCCGGATCATCGGCCTACTACCTGCGATATATGGATCCGAAAAACAATAATGAACTGGTTTCAAAAAAAGCCAATAACTACTGGCGAAATGTTGACCTTTACATCGGAGGCACCGAGCATGCCACAGGGCATCTGATTTACAGCCGTTTCTGGAACAAATTTCTGTTCGACCTTGGCTACGTGTGCGAAGAGGAGCCGTTCAAAAAACTGATCAATCAGGGAATGATACAAGGAAGATCGAATTTTGTTCACCGGATAAAAAACACGAACATATATATTTCGTCTGATATGATCGGTAAACCGATAGAATCAAATATCAGTGGAATGAAACTGATCAATACCGACGACACTACTGCAATTCATGTTGATGTCAATATTGTTGAAAATGATATACTGGATATTCCGGCATTCCGCAAATGGAGCCCCGACAATAAAGATGCACAGTTTATACTAAACAAGGACAACCAGTATGTTTGTTCCTGGGCAATAGAAAAAATGTCCAAATCAATGTATAATGTTGTTAATCCGGACACAATAGTAGAAAAATACGGAGCCGATACACTCCGGCTGTACGAAATGTTTCTCGGGCCTATAGAACAGTCGAAGCCATGGGATACCAATGGAATTGAAGGGGTACACCGTTTTCTGAAAAAATTCTGGCGGTTATTTTTTAACGAACAGGGAAGGTTTCATTTAACCACCGAAGCTCCCGAAAGACGAGAATTAAAACTGCTGCATCAGACCATCAGTAAAATCAGCCGCGACATTGAAACATTCTCATTCAATACGGCCGTCAGCAATTTTATGATTTGTGTGAATGAGCTCACAGATATAAAATGCAATAAACGTGATATTTTGGAGCCGTTGCTGATTTTACTTTCGCCTTTTGCGCCGCATATCTGCGAGGAACTGTGGCAGCAATCAGGACGCTCCGGCAGCATCATTAACAGCAGTTATCCGCAACCCGATGCATCACTGGCAGCAAATGAAAGCCACAATTACCCCATACAATTTAACGGTAAACTGCGCTTCCTGAAAGAGTTTCCGCTGTCCATGAATGTAACAGACATTGAAAAAGAAATCAGAGCCGATGAAAATACCATCAAATGGCTCGATGGCAAAGTCATTAAAAAAATTATTATTGTCCCCGGGAAGATTGTTAATATTGTTTGCTGAGCGAATGAAGATAATTATTCACAAACAAAAAAAGAAAATTGTCATTCTCGCAATAACAATCTTTTTTTTATGCATTTTAATTACACTATTCATTATCTTTTTATCACAAGACAATAAAACTATTCCTATTCACAAAAAAAAAGAAATACCAGAACAAGAATTTAAATATGGCTTGCCTGTTGACTCGTTTGTTGTATTAACCGGTGTGATAAGACGAAATGAAACCTTAGGTGAAGTACTATCTTTATACAATGTTCCTGCATCAAAAATTGCGCAAATCCATGCATCAGCCAAAGGCATCTTCAGCCCCCGGATGGTGCAGGCAGGCAACAGTTACACATTATTCTGCAACAAGGATGAAAAACAGACGGCTCAATATCTTGTATACGAACATTCGATACGAGAATATTTCCTGTTTGACCTGACGGGACAAGTCAATATCAGCAAACATAAGAGGCCTGAACGCCGTCAACGGAAATATTTCTCGACAGCTATAGAAACATCATTATGGGATGCCATATTGCGGAATAACACCAACCCCATGCTGGCCATAGAGCTATCAGATATTTATGCATGGACGATTGATTTTTTCATGCTCTCTCCCGATGATCACATTTATACTATTTATGATGAAACCTTTGTGTCTGATCAGTCAACCGGCATCAGCCGTATTCTTGCAGCCCGCTTTGATCATGCAGACGGCATATTCTATGCTTTTCCGTTTATGCAGGATAGTACAGTAAGCTACTTTGATGAGAACGGGAACAGTTTGCGTAAACAATTTCTGAAAGCGCCGCTGCGCTTCTCCCGCATCTCGTCGCGCTTCTCCGGCTCACGGCTGCATCCTGTTCTCCGCATACGCAGACCGCATTATGGCGTTGATTATACCGCGCCGGTGGGTACCCCTGTACACTCTATTGGAGACGGTGTGGTAATATCAATGGGTTATAGCAAAGGGAACGGCCACATGGTTAAAATCCGGCATAATGCAACATACACCAGCGCATATCTCCACCTCAGCCGTTATGGTAAAAATATACGCAAAGGAGCAAAAGTAAAACAGAGCCAGATATTAGGATATGTAGGAAGTACCGGCTTATCAACAGGCCCTCACCTCGATTTTAGAATCTGGAAACACGGACATCCGGTTGACCCGCTAAAAATAAAATCACCGCCAACCTTACCCATCAAACCTGAAAATCAGGCCGCATTCGACTCGGTTAAAACCTACTGGATGCAGCGTCTCAAACGATTTAACCCGGTAGTGGAAGAGCCGGTATTGTATGACTAAACCGAATATTTCTTGACCTCCAGCATAGTACCATCAAAACAACCATAAGAAAAATTTGTCAGCCAGTCGCCGGTATTTACAAATACGCTCGTATCATTTAGCGGGAGACATAAAGGGATATGCCGGTGTCCAAAAACAAAATAATCAAAATGTTCATTTTTTAGTATCTCCCGTGCAAAGCATATCTGATGTTCTCTGGACTCGCCCTTAAACTCCCCTACAAATCCCTTTGAGTAGCGGCTATGTTTTGCCCAGAGATGGCCGATAGCCACCGCAAGGTTAGGGTGTATACGTGAATAGAGCCATTGCAGCGGCCGTGAATGAAATAACATACGTAAGAGTTTATAGCCATAATCGCCCTTCCCTACTCCATCGC
>CAZRNJ010000230.1:0-4286 GCA_964601385.1 uncultured Bacteroidales bacterium
CAATTGAACAATAACTTCACTTAGGGCTGCCTTCCGTTCAACGGCATAATCATCGTTCAGTTGTTTAAGAAAACCATCGAGTTTTTTCTGAACCACATCTTCCTTAATATGCAACACATCGGTTCCGATATACCATTTATGCGCAAACAATCCGTTGTAAGGGATTCCGGCAACAGTAAACTCACGGATATCAATATTAAGTTCATCTGAAAGCATACGTATGGCCTGGGTCATATTATCAACTGACAGATGCTCACCGCAAAGACTCAGGAAATGTTTCGTCCGGCCGGTTATAACAATCTCGCCTAAAGCGGCATTTGTAAAGCGGATAGTATCCCCGATAAGATATCGCCAACACCCGGCAACGGTTGATAATAAAATCGCATATTCCTCTCCTTCCTTTACATCTGCTATAGTATAGGTTTCAGGTTTAGGAAGCAATTGTCCGTCAGCATTAAAATTTTTATCATTAAACGGGATAAACTCAAAAAATATGCCGAGGTCCGGCACTAACTGCATATTACGGTGATTTTTTTTCTGATACGCAATAAAACCTTCCGATGCAAGATAGGTTTCAAGATAATGAATATCCTTGCCTAATAAACTCTCAAACCGCTTGATATACGGCGAAAGACAAACGCCTCCGTGTACATAGATTGAAAGATTAGGCCAAAGTTCATGGATATTCCGGAGATTATAGTATTTAATAATTCTCTCTATCAGTAGCTGAACCCATGCAGGAACACCGGCAATGGCGCCGATATCCCATTTATGCGCGTTACGTGTAATCTGTTCAAGTTTTGTATCCCAATCCCGTTGCATAGCAATGGGTTTTCCCGGTTTATAAAAAATACTGAACCAGAATGGCAATTTACTCTGCATAATACCACTCAGGTCTCCTTCTAGATAGTCACTGACTTTATATAAGTTTGTACTACCACCTACCATAAGAACGCTCGATTGATAGAACGATGCAGGTAATTTCAGATCTTTAATAGCCATTAGCTGACGTATTCCGGTACGGCGGATAGATTGTATCATCTCTTTGGTAACGGGAATCTTTTTACTGGCTGCCGCCGAAGTACCCGATGTAAGTGCAAAATACCTGATCTTACCAGGCCAGCAGATATCCTTTTTACCTTCAAAAAGCTGATTCCACCATTCATTCAATATGGTCTCATAATCGTAAACAGGAACCGATTGCTGAAATTGCTCAACAAAATTTTTCGATTTTAGAATGGCCTGGAAATTATATTTCTTTCCGATTTGCGTTGACTTGGCTTTTGAGATCAGTTTTTTCAGCATAGCTTTTTGCTGTTTGATAAGCTTGTTGCGAAAAGCCAGATCACCTTTAGTCCGGATAACAGTGCGTTTGAGAATTGTGCTGATTTTATCCAATCTGAATTCTGTTAATGCCATTTCTTCTTTGAAATAAAATACAAATATAAAAATTCTCCGGTATAAACCTTATATCCTAGCATTCACCAAAAAGAATTATCTTTGTATTATGTCAGTAACAGAAATAATAATCCTTGCGATTACCGGGATAACAGCCGGATTTTTAAGCGGCCTTTTAGGAATCGGAGGCGGAATTATTGTTGTGCCGGTACTGGTATTTTTCCTTGGGCTTACACAACATCAGGCACAAGGTACCAGCTTGTTCTTTATGGTTTTTCCTGTCGGGCTTTTTGCAGTAATGAATTATTATAAAGCCGGTCATGTGAACATCCGTTACGGACTGATTCTTGTCGCTGCATTTATCATTGGCAGCATCCTCGGATCAGTTACTTCGATAGGTATCCCTGATCACGTGCTACGGCGAATTTTCGGATTAATCTTTTTTATTGTAGGCGCAAAAATGTTTTTTTTTAAATAGCTATGGATTTAAGGTCAAGAATAAAAGAACTTACCGAAAAAGCGTTCCCGGCTATTGTCAGCATTCGTCATTCCATTCATCAGCATCCTGAACTGGCTTACAATGAATATAATACATCGGCGCTAATTGCCGCCAAACTCTCATCGCTGGGGATTCCATTCACACAAGGTCATGCAGGCACAGGAATACTCGCTGTTATTGCCGGTTCTGGAAAAACAGGAAAAACTGTGCTTATCCGCGCTGATATGGACGCCCTTCAGGTAATAGAAAAAACCGGCTTGCATTTTCAATCGGTCAATTACGGTATTATGCATGCCTGCGGACACGACATGCACACGGCATGTGTTCTGGGCGCTGCAGAAGTAATCAGTCAGTTGAACGATAAATTTGCAGGTAAAATTCTTTTATTATTTCAACCGGCCGAAGAAAAAATTCCCGGAGGCGCCAAACTTATCATTGATGAAGGAGTATTTAGCAAAAACCCACCCGATTATGTTCTTGCTCTGCATGTTGATCCCGAACTGAAAACCGGCACCGCCGGATTTAAAGCCGGTCCTTATATGGCATCGGTTGACGATATCTTCATCAGAATTAAAGGGCATGGCGGGCATGCAGCATTGCCCCACATGGTAACCGATACAATCACAGCCGCATGCGAAATTGTTCTCCAATTAAAAAAAAATATTATTCATCCCCATCAACCGTCAGTGTTTGCCATTGGCCGTATAGATGCCCACGGCTCAACAAACATTATTCCCGATGAAGTAACACTTTCGGGAACATTCCGCGCCCTGGATGAAACCTGGAGATACGATGCCCACCGGCTCATCGCTACTATTGCACAAAATGCGGGCAAACCATATAATGTTACGGTCGAAACTGAAATTCAAACCGGCTATCCGTTTCTTAAAAATGATCCTGAATTAACAGAACATTCGATACATTTATCCGGGCAATATTGTGGCGTAGAAAATATTTTTAAAATCAATTGCCAAATGACAGCCGAAGATTTTGCTTATTTCTCACATCTTTTTCCTTCTCTCATGTTCCGGCTTGGAATAACTCCCGATCTCACAAATCAGCCCTTCCCGCTGCATTCTTCCCATTTCACAGCAGACGATAACGCCATTAAAACGGGAGCCGGACTACTCGCTTTTCTTGCAATCAATCTGACAGATAAATAACATATTTTTTATCCTAATCATCCCAATTATCTATTCATCAATAAATTGACCTGTTTATCTTTTTTAAAAATAAACTTTTTATTTATTGAAAATAAGATTAATTTTGTGACCTGCTTGTTTTTAATGTCTAACTAAAACTAAACAGTATGGCTTATATTATTAATGAAGACTGCACAGCATGTGGTACATGTATTGACGAATGTCCGGTTGAAGCAATCAGCGAAGGTGAAATCTACAAGATTGATGCAACAAAATGTACTGACTGCGGCGCATGTGCTGATGTTTGTCCGGTTGAAGCAATTCATCCGGTCTGACATAAAAATAACAACGTACTTAACACAAAACCCTCTCCGGAGGGTTTTCGTGTTTTTATATATCACAAACAATACCTACCCAATCTTAAGCACAGTCAGATACAAATATTATACCATTTGGAATTATAATTAAGTCCAAGAGTCATCCGTATAATGCCGATGTAACAAATGTTTAGTCCATTTACATTGGACTATTACATTTGTCCAATCGGTATTATCCTTCAATCAACCCGTCACGAAGAATAATCCGACGGTCGGACATCTGAGCCAGTTCATCACTGTGTGTGACAATAACAAAAGTATAACCAAACTTATCGCGTAAGCTGAAGAAAAGATTATGCAGATCCGTTTTATTCTGCATATCCAGATTGCCTGATGGCTCATCGGCAAGAATTACCTCCGGATCATTAATCAATGCCCGTGCAATAGCAACCCGTTGTTGCTCTCCGCCTGAAAGTTCAGAAGGTTTATGTTCAAGCCGGTGTCCCAGATTTAAATAATTTAAAAGCGCTCCGGCTTTATCTTCGGCCTGTTTCTTGCCCATCCCGGCAATAAATGCAGGGATACAAACATTCTCAACGGCTGTAAATTCAGGTAATAGATGATGAAACTGAAAAACAAAGCCGATATTTTTATTCCGGAACTGTGCCAATTGGTTATCATTCAGTTTTTTTACATCAAAATCATTAATCAGAATAGTTCCTGAAGTAGGACTAAGGAGTGTTCCCATAATCAGCAATAGCGTTGATTTTCCTGCACCACTGGGACCGACAACAGAAACAATTTCGCCTTTATTAATCTCTATGTCAATACCCTTTAGCACTTCCAGCGCACCAAACGATCGCTTTATTCCTACGGCTTTAATCATGGCTGTTTTAAATTAACCTTTAATATCGTTCAACTCGTCTGTCA
>CAZRNJ010000231.1:0-4271 GCA_964601385.1 uncultured Bacteroidales bacterium
GTTCAAATGAATATCAAGCGGCTCATTGATATTGGCTGTTATCGGGGCATCCGGCATAAAAAAGGATTACCGGTGCGTGGACAAACCACAAAAAATAACGCCCGTACCCGAAAAGGAAGAAAGAAAACAGTAGCAAACAAAAAGAAAGCAACTAAATAATCATTTGTTAGTATGGCAAAGAAAACTCGTGCATCAAAAAAACGTGTTGTTAATATTGAGGCGGAAGGTGAAGCTCATATTTATGCCTCTTTCAACAACATTATTGTAACGCTCACCAATACCGCCGGACAGGTAATTTCATGGTCGTCAGCAGGGAAAATGGGTTTTAAGGGATCAAAGAAAAATACCCCATATGCGGCTTCAGTAGCATCGGCCGACTGTTCAAAAGTGGCCTATGACCTCGGGTTGCGTAGAGTAAAAGTTTATGTTAAAGGACCGGGAGCAGGACGCGAATCGGCTATACGGACACTAACAACCAATGGTATTGAAGTGCTTGAGATCATTGATGTCACACCATTGCCTCATAATGGTTGCAGGCCCCCGAAACGTAGAAGAGTATAATTTTTTAAGTATAAATATGGCTAGATACAAAGGACCAAAATCAAAAGTTGCAAGAAAACTCGGTGATCCAATTTACGGACCCGACAAATTCCTTGAAAAGAAAAACTATCCTCCCGGATTGCATGGCGCGAATAAACGCAGAAAAAAGACATCTGAATATGGTGTTCAGTTAAGGGAGAAACAAAAGGCAAAATATACCTATGGATTGCTCGAAAGGCAGTTTAGGAATGTTTTTGAGAAAGCAACACACAGCAAGGGGGTTACCGGCGAAGTATTGTTGCAACTGCTTGAGTCGCGTCTCGATAATGTTGTGTATCGGCTCGGTATTGCTCCAACCCGCGATGCTGCCCGTCAGCTGGTTGCTCATAAACATATTGTGGTTAACGAAAAAGTGGTGCATATCCCTTCTTTCCGTGTCCGACCAGGAGACCTTATTGGTGTACGCGAAAAATCAAAATCGCTTGAGGTTATCAATAATGCACTTTCGTCTCCGCGTAAAACAAGATTTTCATGGCTCGAATGGGATAATGATAAAATGACAGGCAAATTCCTTAATCTGCCTGAACGTCCCGAGATACCTGAAAGCATTAAGGAACATTTGATAGTTGAGTTATATTCCAAATAAACCAAAGTACAATAATATGGCAATATTAGCATTCCAAAAACCAGACAAAGTAGTTATGCTCGAAGCGGATAATTACTATGGCAAATTTGAATTCCGTCCTCTCGAGCCCGGATATGGTATTACCATTGGTAATTCTCTCCGGCGTTTGCTCCTTTCTTCTCTTGAAGGGTATGCCATCACCGCTATAAAAATTGACGGTGTAGAGCATGAGTTCAGTACCATTAAGGGAGTTAAAGAAGATGTTACTGAAATGGTTCTTAATTTTAAACAGATTCGCTTTAAACGGAAGGTTGCCGAT
This sequence comes from uncultured Bacteroidales bacterium, assembly GCA_964601385.1. Taxonomy (GTDB): domain Bacteria; phylum Bacteroidota; class Bacteroidia; order Bacteroidales; family JBBRXJ01; genus CAZRNJ01. The sequence goes on from CAZRNJ010000231.1 coordinate 1,485, forward strand.
ACCGACTCTGAAAAAGTCAATATCAGCATCAAAAATAAAGACGTTTTTAAAGCCGGTGATCTGAATCATTCACTTTCGGCTTTTGAAGTACTCAATCCCGATCTTGTTATCTGCCACATGAGCGGCAATGTTAATCTGAAAATGGAATTGCTCATTAATAAGGGCAGGGGATATGTCCCTGCTGAAGAGAATAAACCGATTGATGCCGAGATAGGGCTCATTCCAATTGATTCGATCTATACTCCTGTGAAAAATGTGAAGTTTTCGGTTGAAAATTATCGCGTTGAACAGAAAACCGACTATGAGAAACTGCTTATCGAAATTCAAACCGATGGCTCTATTCATCCTAAGGATGCATTGAAAGAGGCCGCGAAAATTCTTATTTTTCATTTCATGTTATTTTCCGATGAAAAAATAACAATTGAAGATGAAGATAAATTTAAAAATGAAGAATTCAATGAAGATCTTCTTCATATGCGTCAGTTGCTGAAAACAAAACTGGCGGATATGGATCTCTCCGTTCGCGCGCTTAATTGCCTTAAAGCAGCCGAAGTGCATACCCTCGGCGAACTGGTTCAGTTTAATAAAAATGATTTACTGAAATTCAGAAATTTTGGAAAAAAATCGCTTACTGAGCTTGAAGAGAAACTGGTTTCGTTGAATCTCAATTTCGGATTAGATATTTCAAAATACAAATTAGATAAGGATTAAATCATGAGACATCAGAGGACAGTAAATCACCTTGGACGCACGTCGTCGCATCGCAAGGCATTAATGTCAAACCTTGCCAATTCACTTATTTTACATAAGCGCATATCAACTACCCTGACCAAGGCAAAGGTGCTTCGTAAATATATCGAACCATTGATTACCAAATCAAAGGAGGATTCAACTCATAACAGACGTATTGTTTTTAGTTATTTGAAGAGTAAAGAAGCCGTGTCTGAATTGTTCAGGGAGATTAGTCCTAAAATAGGTGCCCGCCCAGGTGGGTATACCCGTATATTAAAGACAGGCAATCGTGCTGGTGATAATGCTGATATGTGTGTAATCGAGTTGGTTGATTTCAATACTGTGATCGGTACTAAAAAGGAAGCACAGGTAAAGAAATCTACACGGCGTGGCGGAAAGAAGAAAGAATCTTCATCATCAGAAGCAACATCCAAAGAGCCGGCCAGAAAAGAAGAGAATAAAGGGAAAAATGAACCGGCTAAAGATTCAAAGAAATAACAATTTGATTAACTGAATTTAAGGGATAGGTTAACTGCTTATCCCTTTTTTGTGAAATATTAACTTAAAAACTAAATGTATGGGACAAATTATTGATGTGCATGCCCGTGAGATCCTCGATTCAAGAGGAAATCCGACAATTGAAGTAGATGTTACATTGGATTGTGGTACTGTTGGCCGTGCTGCTGTTCCGTCAGGAGCTTCAACCGGCGAAAACGAAGCTCTGGAACTTCGTGATGGCGATAAGAAGAGATACCTCGGGAAAGGTGTTTTAAAGGCAATAAACAATGTAAATGATGTTATCTCGAAAGAAATCATTGATATGGATGCTTTCGACCAGGTGGCTGTTGATAAATGTATGCTTGAAATGGATGGTACACCCACCAAGAGCAAGCTTGGCGCTAATGCTATTCTTGGGGTATCGCTTGCTGTTGCAAAGGCATCCGCTAGTTCTCTTGATATGCCGTTATATCGCTATATTGGTGGGACTAACGCTAAAATATTGCCCATTCCAATGATGAATATTATTAACGGCGGTTCACATTCTGATGCACCTATTGCTTTTCAGGAGTTCATGATCCGACCGGTTGGCGCTAAATCATTCCGCGAAGGTTTGCGGATGGGCGCTGAGGTTTTTCATTCTCTGAAAAAAGTATTGAAAGATCGCAAACTTAGCACTGCTGTTGGTGATGAGGGTGGTTTTGCTCCTGTTCTGGATGGGACCGAAGATGCTCTTGAATCTATCATCAAAGCTATTAAAGAGGCCGGATATAAACCGGGAAGAAAAGCAGATGGCGGCGATGTGTCTTTGGCTTTGGATTGTGCTGCATCTGAATTTTTTGTTGACGGTAAATATAATTATGCCAAGTTCGAAGGCCCTAAAGGCGCTATCCGTTCACCGCAGGAACAGGTTGCATATATGGCCGAACTGATAGCCAAGTATCCTATTGATTCGATTGAAGATGGTATGTCCGAAAAAGATTGGGAGGGCTGGCGACTGCTGACCGAAAAGATTGGATCAAAATGCCAGCTTGTTGGCGACGATCTGTTTGTTACCAATGTTACATTCCTGAAAAAAGGTATTCAGATGGGTTGTGCCAATTCAATTTTGATTAAAGTCAATCAGATTGGTTCACTCACCGAAACGCTTGATGCTATTGATATGGCACATCGGGCCGGCTATACCACCGTTACATCACACCGTTCAGGTGAAACCGAGGACTCAACTATTTCAGATATAGCGGTAGCAACCAACGCCGGACAAATTAAAACCGGATCATTGAGCCGATCCGACCGTATGGCTAAATATAATCAGTTACTCCGCATTGAAGAAGAACTTGGTGAAATGGCCATTTATGGTTATGAAAAGGTGAAGTAATACTATTTGGAATTATAATTTAGTTCAAATATCATCCATATATTGCCTTGCTCACTGGAGCTATATAATAGCGAAAGTGATGCTTTGCGCAGCTGCCCGCGTGCCGCTTAAGTTTGTTCCTCTGGTAAAGCTACGGCGACACGCGTACGGCGGAGCAAGGAGCTACGCGAAAGCGATGC
>CAZRNJ010000232.1:0-4257 GCA_964601385.1 uncultured Bacteroidales bacterium
TGCGGGTTTAAGTGTTTCGGCCGGTGGACTGGCGATTACCGGTTTAGGCGTATCTACTGGTTCGGGTTTGGTAACCGGCGGTACAATAACAACTGCTGCTATGGTTTCTTTTGCCGGCTCGGTAATTATCGGTGCTGTGGTTATTTGCGGGGGGGCAACGGTTGGTTGCGCCGGCTGAGTTACAACCGGAGCCGGCCTGGACTTTTCTACCATAATTACCGTGCGGTCTAATGGTTTTGATTCCTGCATCAGTGCTTCAACAGGAAGCGTTGGTAAGTCAATGCCTGCATACAGGATGTTGTCAATATTTTCTTTTGTCACCTTCGTGAGATCGGCATCACGCTGCACAATATCAATACTCCTGGTTTGGTCTCCTTCAATATAGGAAAATGTGCCGTTAAGTGTAATTTCTTTGTTTCTGTATTCCGGACGGGGAATAAGTTTGTACGACAATGTGAAGAAATCATCCGGAGGCATATTCATCCAAAGATATTTTAATGTCTGGTTTTTGTAAATAAAGATTCCACTCCGGTTTTCTATCGGCTCAACAGAAAAACCGGTTGGGATACGCTCTTCTATCTTGGCGAATTTGCCGCGGTCGCCTTTATGTACCAGCAGATTGACAATGATAATATCTGTTTTAGCCGAACGTACCGGCGTTTGCCTTATGCAGTTTACGGCTGTATAATCTTTCTGCGTAAGATCAGGGATTACAGCCGATTCAAATGAGTTGATATCAACAATAAGTTTCGGGTCAATCAGCGGCGATGGCCTGATCTGTACACTCAACGGATCAATGGATACCGTCTTTCGTTCATTATTCTCTATATAGGAAAAATTACCGCCCAGATTGAATTTGCCGATCAGTCGCTGGTCAACATGTACCGAATATGAGAAGGTGATTTGCTGTGTGGCCGGAAGTTTGAACCATACCATCTTTACTTTTTTATCCGCAAATTTAAATTCTCCATTTGCCGATTTAACCGGTTTGGCTGTAAGCCCGGCCGGTATTTCTTGCTGGAATCGTGAGAACGATTCGATGCTCCCTTTATTAATGGTAACCTCAACGATAAAATCTTTTCCTGCCTCAACTTCCTTTACGGTCTTCATCGAGCAGGTAACGTCTTCTGTAAGGAATTCAAATGCCAGAATACCTAACAGATGACTGAAAAAAACTATGAACAGCCGTATCATAATCCTAGTAATCCAATGATAAATACAATATTAATAAAAAAATGGCGATTATATCCCATTCATTATCAATTATTTTATTAAAACGTTACTGACAATCATCGGTTTATCAGAAATTTGTCTTTAGTAAGTATTTGGAATAGAATTTATTGATATGATCTACTGCTTCATCGGCTGTGTCAACAACTATAAACAGTTCAAGGTCCTCAATACTGATATTTTTTTCCTCGGCAAGCATGGTTGTTTTAATCCATTCCAGCAGTCCGTTCCAGTATTTCGAACTGACTAAAATGATAGGAAATTCACCGATTTTTTCTGTCTGGATTAGCGTTAATGCTTCAAATAATTCATCGAGTGTCCCAAAGCCGCCAGGCAGGACAATAAACCCCTGAGCATATTTCATGAACATAACTTTACGCACAAAAAAGTAGTCGAACGTAATGAGCTTATCATGATCAATAAAAACATTAGCCGACTGTTCAAACGGAAGGTTAATATTCATTCCAACCGATGAGCCCTGTCCTTTTTTGGCGCCCATGTTTGCCGCTTCCATAATACCCGGGCCGCCGCCTGTAATCACTCCATAACCATGATGTGTAAGCTTAAACGCGATTTCTTCTGCCAGTTTGAAATATTCATGATCGGGCTGCGTACGTGCCGAACCGAAAATGCTTACGCAAGGACCGATGCGTGCCAGTTTCTGAAATCCTTCTACAAATTCCGACATGATTTTAAATATCTGCCATGAATCTTCTGTCTGTATCTCATTCCATGTCTTTTGCAGAAATGCCTTTTTAATTTTTTCTTCGTCGTTCTTTCTCATTTTTTCTTGTTTTTGTAAAAATAATGAAATGTGCGGAGTTTTAAAAAAAATATCAGAAAACAGAAAATGGAATGGTGGTTCCGTTCTCTATGCAATAAGACGGTTTTAACAGTTGTTCCAGAAATTTACTAATTAATGTCGTTTAATGCCCTGGCCGTATAACTTTCTTTTACTTTCCGGATTTCTTCAGGTGTGCCGCAGGCCACAAGATTCCCTCCGTTTATACCGCCTTCAGGACCAAGGTCTATGATATAGTCGGCTGTTTTTATTACTTCCATATTATGTTCTATTACCAGGAGTGTATTGCCTTTGTCGGCTAGCTTGTTTAATACGTTTAGCAGAATATGAACATCATCAAAATGCAATCCGGTAGTTGGCTCGTCTAGAATGTAGAGCGTGTGTCCTGTGTCTTTTTTTGCGAGTTCCGATGCTAATTTTACCCGTTGTGATTCGCCTCCCGAAAGTGTAGTTGATGGTTGTCCCAGTGTAACATAACCCAGCCCGACTTGCTGAAGTGTATGGATTTTTTTATAGATCGGCGGGATTTTCTCGAAAAACTCTGCAGCCGCATCAATCGTCATATCCAGAACTTCACTGATTGATTTTCCTTTATATTTTACTTCCAGCGTTTCGCGGTTATATCGTTTGCCATTGCAGGTCTTACAGGTTACATATACGTCGGGCAGAAAGTTCATTTCTATTGTTTGTACGCCTGCTCCTTTGCATTCTTCGCAGCGGCCTCCTTTAACATTGAACGAAAAACGGCTGGCGCTGAAACCGCGTATTTGCGATTCGGGATGTTGTTCGTAGAGTTTGCGGATATCGGTGAGCACACCTGTGTAAGTTGCAGGGTTCGATCGTGGTGTTCGTCCCAGCGGCGACTGGTCAACTTCAATAACCTTATCAATATGCTCAAGCCCTTTAATGGTTTTATATGGTAGTGGCGTCATCACTGTCCGGTATAGATTACGGCATAGGGCAGGATATAATGTCTCGTTAATTAATGTTGATTTGCCGCTACCCGAAACACCGGTGATACAGATGAATGTGCCTAAGGGAAATGATACATTGATATTTCTCAGGTTATTGCCGCTGGCGCCTTCTATTACGAGGTAGTTGCCATTGCCCTTACGCCGCTTTTCCGGCACAGGGATGCTTTTTTTATTCGTCAGATATTGCGCAGTGAGCGTATCGGTTTTCATTACCTCGGATGGTGTGCCTTCAGCGACAATTTTACCGCCGTGAATGCCGGCTGCCGGCCCCATGTCAATGATATAATCAGCCGACAGGATCATGTCTTTATCATGTTCAACCACAATCACCGAATTGTTACTGTCGCGTAACTGCATGAGCGATCGGATTAGCCGCCGGTTGTCGCGCTGGTGAAGCCCTATACTCGGCTCATCCAGGATATACAGTACATTAACTAATTGCGAACCGATTTGTGTGGCTAAACGGATACGCTGGCTCTCGCCACCCGATAAACTTATGGCGCTTCGATTAAGCGACAGGTAACCAAGCCCTACATCAAGCAGGAAACCCAGACGCCCCCGGATCTCTTTTAATACCTCGGCTCCTATCGTCCGCTGACGTTGGTTCAGTTTCGTATCAATAGTGCTCAGCCATTCGGCAAACTGGTTCAGGTCCATATTTGATAACTCGGCAATATTTTTTCCGGCAAGTTTAAAATGTAATGCCTCTTTGGTGAGTCGTTGGCCATGACATTCGCGGCATACGGTCTGCCGGGTATATTTTTGCCGGAGGTTATCCTCAGTTGATGCCATTTTCTCTGGCGGATGATTGTTCAGAAAGCTGATCACTCCGTCGAAACTTAGAAAATAATTCGACGAATTACCCAGTGGTGAGTTTTGTATTTTGTAAGTATCTTCTGAACCTGACAGGATGGCCTGAAGTACGTCGTCCGGCAGTTCTTTTACCGGCGTGGTGAGAGCAAACCCCGATTTTTTTAATACGGCTTCAATCTGCCAAAAGATCAGTGAATTTCTGTAAACGCCTAAGGGCTCAATAGCGCCGCTTTTGATGCTCTTATTTGCATCCGGTATAATTTTTTTAATATCTACTTCGGTAATGGTTCCTAACCCCTTGCATACGGGGCAGGCGCCGCGAGGACTATTAAACGAGAATGTATGCGGAGCCGGCTCGTTATATGAAATACCGGTGACAGGACACATTAGCTTGCGGCTGTACCATCGAATGGTTGCTCCATCTTTTTCCAGTTGCAT
>CAZRNJ010000233.1:0-4225 GCA_964601385.1 uncultured Bacteroidales bacterium
GATCAACATAGTTATTCAACCGGCGCAGTTTGTCGAGTAGTGACTGTGCGTAAACAGCGCCGCTGGCACCGGTGATGGCTACAACAATATTTCGTCTTTCCATGTTGTGAAAATCAGCTCAGTAAAAAATAAACCGATAATGTGATAAAATTATTATAATCTCCTTCGCGATAACCCAGCACATCGGCCAGCCATCCATAATAATAATTTCCAATGTTCCGCCGGCGAATAGGTAGTATGGAATACTGATATCGGATATTAAAACCGGTTTTTGGCGTAATGAGGTAGGTCAATCCAATCAGATAATTGTAATCAGAAGAATTAAAATCCGGCTGGATCTTGTCATCCGGGATTCTGCCACCACCATCAAATACTTTTCGCGATAATAGAAAGGAGGGTGATATTCCGCCTTCAATAAAATATTTGTCCGAAAAAAAAACTTCTATCGTTACAGGCAACTCAACATAATTAAGTAAAAGCTGATATATCCTCGGGTTCTCTTTCGTTCCACTGTTTCCCCATGCTCCTCGTCCCGAATAACGCAGCTCCAGCTTGGCCTCCATAAAATTGTTCAGCCGCGTACGGGTAAACGGCCCGAAAGCGATCCCCAGCTTATGAAAACCACTGAATTTATCACCATCCACCTGACTACCTGTGACACCTGCCGAAATGCCACCGGTAAAACGTTGTGAATATCCGGGAGCAGCAGCGCTGAGCAGGAACCAGAAAATGATAATGTTTCTCATAAACATTGAACTTTAACCACCACCTTACGGACATTCCCCGGTTCATCAACCGCTATTCCCGGCATATGCGCATCGGTAGGGAAAAAAATGGCAAACATGCCATCACACAGCGTAATGCTATCGCCTTCACCACGCAGAAACATAATATCCTTTTCCTGATTATACGGCTCGCTGATTACCATATATTCCAATGGTGTATAAAAAATATGCTCAACACCACGGATGATGTATTGTATATCAATAAATTTTTTATGCGCCTCCCATTTGCCTTCATGAAAGGGCTTGGTTTGGTACGAGGTAACAATTGCAAAAACAGCATCGTCCTCTATCGCATACCGGCCATCTTCCAATGTGTTAAAATCGGTATAGCGTAAAAACTGAAAGGCCTGCTGAAAACCGCGTGCAACAGTCGAATACAAAGAGGCATTTTCAAGGGTTTCAACAATCATATTTTTACAAAATTATATTAATACACGATAACCTTCATTTCTCGCGGTTTATATCGGCTTTGTATATTACCGCCCGCTCCTGAATGCTGATCAAGAACCGGATTATAAATACGTTCAAGAATAAATCGGTTGCTGCCTGAGCTAACAATATTCATATCAGCTATAATACCTGTATATCCCGGATTCGTTTCATAAAATATTTTTTCATCGTCCAGATGCATTCCGTCAACGGTTAATCGGATATATTCGTTTTCGGCCAATGCAGTGCCTGTGAAAAAAATCGTGTCTATAAATGAATACGGAAGTGAATCAATAACATCCCGAAAAGCAACTGGCCTAAGATCAATATCATTATTCAATGCTTTTTTACTATCGCTCCACTTAAACCGCCCCGAACTGATCAGCCCTGAAAACTGCACCTGGTAATATGAGCCCGATTCAATATATTTTAAATCCGTACCATTAAATGTTATTCTATTTTTTGATCCCAGCTTCATGTTTTTCCCGTCATAAATAAACCATGCACTGGCATAAGTGATATTTGCATCCTGATCATAAAACAATTCATAACTCGAATACAACTTTTCTGTCGGGATACCGTCCGATTTCCGGCATGCCCATAGCGTAACAAACAAAATAAAAAGTATAACAATTATCCTTTGCATTTCTGAAGTTTTGACAAAGATAACGAAATTGTCTAAAACTGTATTCGGTAGAGAAGTACAGGCAATATACCCATCTGGCCAACTTCAACCATCTCTTTCCGGTCGTTATCATAATACTCGAAAAAATGATTGTGTCGCGAAGTAAGGTTGGTAATATCAATAGCTAATTGTTGGCTGCTGTTCTTCATATTCATCTTAAGTGCAACGCGAAGGTCAAACCTGTAATAATCGGGATATTGTTTCTCATAGACCTGATCAACCAGATATTTTGCATCGCCTGTTTTTACCGATTGCTCAAGATCAATTGGTACAGCCCGTATTCCTCCTGCCCATGTGGCTTTAAGATCGGTTAACAATGAATAACGGCTTGTAATCACCCATTCATATCCCCCCAGTCCGTTCACAACAAATAATCCATTATACATGGTATTTCGCCAATGCTTATCACTGGCTTGATAGCGAGAATCAAACAGTGATAAAGTAAACAGATAATAATAATTCTGACTTAAAAATTTCTCAAGTGTAAGTTCCATGCCATAATTATATCCTATACCATCATTGATTAAACTATCGGTATCCATAAACACAAAACTTCCACCGTAATTGATCAGTGAAACATACGATGGAATGCGCTTTACCGGTATATCATATAAATGCTGATAATACCACTCCGCTTTTAACCGGTGGTCTTTTGCAAATAAAAAATTATATCCAGCAACAAAATGTCTGCTTTTCGAAAACTTCAGGCGCCGGTTGGTTTGTTGATACACCCGGTTTATCGTATCGGTCATTGTTTGTGCAAAATAGACTTTCCGCTGCTGCATCTGACTATGGAGTCCGGCACCGGCATTAACCGAATGGCGCCCGGATATGCTCCATTTGCAGGCCAGGCGTGGTTCTGCAACAATTTCATCATTCAGATCCGTTGCCTGCTGATGCAACCCGGCAACCGTGGAAAATGATGTCGAAAAATGATGCTGCCATTGCAGATACGACTGATACAGCATGAGTTGTTCCGATACATCAAGCCGACGAATAAAACTGTTTAATGCCGGCTGATAGACACTATCTGTCATTTCAAAGCGCAGGATATCAAAATTTATCCCGGTAGTAATATTATCACGACTGTTAATCTTCCGAAACCACTCACTGTGTAGCATAAATTTATTCTCACGATTATTGTCGTGCGATTTATACCGGATCGTATCACCAGCCATCACATCGCTGTTGGCATAATCGTGTGTGTAGCTGGTAGCAACTGTTGTTGTTATCATTGATCCCGGATTAAACCGGTGCATATAGGTTAATCCGGTAACACCCATCGTTTCTCCAAAGGTATAGCGATCGAGCACCGATTTTTTATTGTCTTCCGAAAGAATTGAGTTAATACCGCCAAGACCAAAAAAGCTCATCTTTCCCGATTTAACGGGAAAAACTGTTTTAAAGCAAAGGTCCTGGTATTTGGGCATTGCCACCACACCAAAATCCACTCCTATTTTATTCAGTACCTCAAGTGTTGAATAACGGTAATTCACAAGGTATGATGACGAGTTAGACCCACTGAACGGTCCTTCGGCGCCCAGTTCAAAACCATTGAAACCAACCTGCGCCAAATACTCATGCTTTTCGTTATTCCCTTCACGCAAATTAAGATCAAACACCCCCGAAACTGCATTTCCGTATTATGTCGGAAAGGCGCCGGTAAAAAAATCGGAAGTCCCCAACTGGTTGTTATTAAGCATGCTTACAGGCCCTCCGGTAGCGCCCGTGGCGCCAAAATGATTAGGGTTTGGTATATGTACCCCGTCCAACTTCCATAACAAACCGGCGGGCGAATTACCGCGGATTATGATATCATTCACCTGATCGGCCGAGCCCTTTACTCCTGCAAAGTTTTGAGCCATTCGCGACGGATCACCAAAACTGCCCGCATACCGCTCGGTTTCTTCAACTGTGAACGACCGCGCGCTCACTAGTGCCATCTTATTCAGTGGCTCATCTTTACGCTTCTCTGCAGTAATTGTCACTTCTCCGGCGGTGATATACTGCTCTTCCATCTGAACCGGAAGGACAAGCTCTTTGCCGCTGGTTAACTCAACCGCTGTTAATACATAGGGTTTATATCCCAGATAGGTAATTTGCACAGTATATCTCCCTACCTGCATGCCCCGAAACCGGAACTCTCCTCTTGCATCCGTTATTGCGTGAGCAACCGAATCTCTGCATTTCACAGTTATACTCGCACCCTCCAGCGGATAATCGCTCTGCTTATCAGACACCCTGCCACGAATGGTTTGTTGCAATACTGTCTGTCCGCAAACACCCGAAAAAATGAACTGTAAAATCAACAAGCAAAGCACATTCC
>CAZRNJ010000234.1:0-4187 GCA_964601385.1 uncultured Bacteroidales bacterium
AGATGAATGGGATCCGGTAGAAGCAGGCATTAAATTTCTGGTTATGTCAGCTCTCGGTTCAGCACTGATAGTGCTGGCCATCGCCTTAATCTATATGAATTACGGCTTGCTCAATATGCATGAACTGGCATCGAAGCTTACTGCAACGGATATGCAAATAACCATTCCACTCATTTGCTTTGCTATTGGTTTTGGCATCAAAGCCGCCATTTTCCCCATGCATACCTGGCTGCCCGATGCGCATGCCGAGGCGCCGTCTGGTATTTCAGCCATGCTTTCAGGGATTGTGATTGAAACAGGTTTCTTTGTACTATTCCGGCTTTTTATTACACTGGGTATTGCCTTTCCATGGGAAAAGATTTTTATCTGGATTGCCCTGATCACCATCACTGCCGGAAATATCATGGCGCTTACCCAAATGAAATTAAAACGTATGCTGGCATATTCTTCCATTGCTCAAATCGGATACATTGTCCTTGGTATAAGCATCGGAGTTTTATTTGATATAGAAAGAGGGATTGCAGGCGGAATGTTTCATATTGTAACCCATGCACTAATGAAAGGACTCGCATTCCTTTGCGCAGGCGCAGTGATTCATACCATACATAGCAGCACACTTGAAGATATGCGTGGCGCCGGGTGGAAAATGCCCGTTACAGCCGTCACTTTTGTAATTGCCGTTATGTCATTAGCCGGAGTGCCTCCCATGGCCGGCTTCATGAGCAAATTATGGATATACCAGGCCGGTATACAATCGGCAACAACACTCGGGTGGGCAGCATCAATAGTTGCCATTATCAACTCAGTGATTTCACTTGGCTATTATCTGCCAGCCATTGGAGTATTATACTCAAAAGAGGAGAATGCTAAAACCGAAAATATCAGCGAAGTACACCCTGCAATGCTGTTTTCGCTTGTAATCCTTGCGCTTCTTATCATCATTCTTGGATTTATGCCTTCGTTGGTACGGAACTGCATTGAGTATTCATTAGCTTTTATCCGGTATTAATAATTAAATAAAAATTGCAATAAATAAATATTGTTAAAGTTATAATCATATAAACAACTGTATTATGATTTATATTCTACCCCCGGTAATTTTCATCATTTTTCTCATTATCGCCTGGATATTAGGCACAAGCAGCATACGTTTGGCTCCCAAAGGGCCAATGGATGAGAATGCCGACACGGCCTATGCAGGTGGAGAGGACTTTCCGGCATCAATGAAATTCCCCGGTTACGAGCGTTTTTTTGCTATTGCTTTGTTTTTTACTGTTTTACACGTATTAGCGCTTATTTTGGGTTTAATGATAAAAGGAGAAATGATTACGGGATTATTGTTTACCGGAATAATAAGTATTGCATTAATAGCCATTTTAACTGATAAATAAAATGTCAAAAATTGTTAATTGGTCAAGAAGGACGTCCCCATGGATTATACATTTTAATGCCGGCGGGTGCAATGGTTGTGACATTGAGATATTAGCCGCATTAGCGCCTAAGTTTGATGTTGAACGCTTCGGGTTACTGCTCAAGGGTACGCCCCGGCACGCCGATGTGCTGGTTTGTTCGGGACCCGTAAACGAACAGATTAAACCCCGTCTTCGTCGCATATTCGACCAAATGCCAAAACCCAAATTTGTGGTTGCCGTAGGCGCCTGTGCTATTTCGGGCGGTGTCTTCCATAAATGCTACAACACGCTTGGAGGCATGGACGAAGTGATTCCGGTTACGGCCTATGTTCCGGGTTGCCCTCCCCGCCCCGATGCAATCATCCAAGGCGTTTACGCATTAGTGAATAAATTAAAAAATGACAGCAAATGAACGATACCTGGCTCGAAATAGAAAAAGACAAGCTGTTAGATAAATTCGCAGAACTTGTTGAAGCAAAAAAAATTATCATTTTGTCTACTATCAGCGGATATCAGGATGGGGACAATATCTATCTACTGTACCATTTGGTATTGTCCGGACAGGGTTCAGTAAATCTTAGAGTTTCTGTTCCGTTAAGTAATCCTGTTTTACCATCAGTTGAAAAGCTTGTACCGGCGGCCATCCTATACGAGAGAGAGATACAGGATATTTTAGGAGTTAAATTCGAGGGAATAAGCGACTCCCGGCGGCTGATTTTACCTGAACACTGGCCAGACGGCGTTTATCCGCTACGAAAAGATTTTAAAATGAATAAGGAGGCACAGAAAAATGGATAAACAAATGATTCTTCCCATCGGCCCGCAGCACCCATTGCTGAAAGAGCCGGTACATTTCAAATTTACCATTGAAGGGGAAACAATAGTTGATGCTGATATCCGTCTTGGCTATAATCACAGGGGGATAGAAAAGGCAGCTGAAGATATGACTTATATCCAAAGTTTATATATGATTGAACGCATCTGCGGTATCTGCTCCATGGTGCATGCTACCAATTTTTGCATGGCTACGGAAGAGATAGCAAAGGTTGAGGTTCCACCCCGCGCTAAATATATCCGTATTATAGTAGCTGAACTCGAACGTCTGCACAGCCATCTCCTGTGGCTGTCTGTTGCCGGGCACGAGGTTGGATTTGACACCTTGTTCATGGTTGCCATGCGCGACAGAGAAGTGGTGCAGGATATGCTCGAGATGATTGGCGGAAACAGGGTAAACTATGGGATCAATTCATTGGGCGGAGTGCGCCAGGATATCACACCCGGCCAGAAAGACCAGGTGCTTAAAGCACTTAAGATTATTGAAGAACGTATAGGGTATTATGCCAAAGTAGCAACAACCGAATCAACCTTTATCGGTCGTGTCAGTGGTGTTGGCGTATTACCTAAAGAGATCGCTCATTCGCATGGTGCAGTAGGACCAACAGCCCGCGGATCAGGGATTAACTATGATGTACGCCGCGACCTGCCTTATTCCGGATACGATACCATACCTTTTGAAGTCATCACTTCAGATCTCTGCGATGTATTAGGACGCACAATCGTCCGTGTTGGTGAGATAATCGAATCGGTAAAGATTATCCGTTACGCGCTCGAGCATCTGCCCGAAGGGCCTATACAAGCCAAAGTTCCGCGCCGCATACCGGTAGGCGAGGCCTTTGCCCGTTACGAAGCACCCCGCGGCGAAGCAACCCAATATGTTCGTGCTAACGGGACAGATAAGCCCGACAGGGTTAAAGTACGCGCATCAACCAATGCCAACCTGATTTCTATACGCCACACTCTGCTCAACCAGCAAGTGGCCGATATTCCTATCATTATTGCCGCCATTGACCCATGCCTTTCCTGTACCGACCGCACAGCGGTAATAATGGAGGATGCACAATCGGGCAATCAGAATATTTTACTTTGGAAAGAACTTCGTAATATCTCATTAGAAAAACATCCGCTATGATAAAACAACTGATAGAACTATTTATTTTCCCGGGGTTGGTATTTCTGATCGCTTACTCGCTGTATGTTCAGTATATTGACCGGAAGCTCTATGCGCGGCTTCAGAACAGAGTTGGACCGCCCTGGTTTCAGCCCTTTGCCGACACCATTAAACTGTTCTCCAAAGAAACCATTATGCCGAGAAACATTGATAAGGTTCTGTTTCAGATTCTACCGTATTTTTCTTTTGCTGCTGTAGTAACCTCCTTTCTGTTTATTCCGGTATCATCATTAAGCCCTGTTTTTTCATATCCCGGCGACCTGATTATCGTTGCATACCTGCTTACCATTCCTACGCTGGTGCTTGCATTAGCCGGATGGGTATCAGGAACCACTTACAGTGTAATCGGCGGTATCCGTTGTTTAACACAACTTTTTTCATACGAGGTTCCTTTTTTCATTGCTTTACTGATGCCAGCCATCATGACAGGGACATGGAACATTGCAGAGATATCACAGCAACTTCCCGGGTTTATAGCAGCCAATCCTTTATTTCTCATTCCTCTGTTTATTGGCTTTGTTGTAAGTATTATCTCCCTCCAGGGAAAACTCGAACGCCGACCATTTGATATTCCCGATGCCGAAACTGAAATCGTAGCTGGACCCTTTGTTGAATATTCAGGACGGCTGTTCGGTATTTTCCGCTTGGCTATTGACATGGAGCTTGTTGTTGGCGCTGCTGTTGTTGCCGCTGTTTTTCTTGGCGGTCCCCATGCCTACTTTGGAATTCCATCGTTCATTGTATTCCTGCTTCAGACACTTTTTATA
>CAZRNJ010000235.1:0-4178 GCA_964601385.1 uncultured Bacteroidales bacterium
GGCATAAGCACCGACAACAGGCGGTCTTCGCCCAATTTTCTGATAATCCGTTGTTTTCGATAGCGAATGATCACCCATGTAATAATCAGCAACGGCAGAATATACAGCCAGTTCAGGTATCCGATATTTGCAAATCGAAACATACGATCAGGGTATAGTTCTTAAAATTGTATTCCGTATGATGATCTCGAGCAACAGCGCAATACCTGCAAGTATTCCAAATAGCAGGTACTCTTCTTTTTTCTCGCTGAACCGTTTTTCATCAATCTTTATTTTTTCCAGTTTATCAATTTCGGCATAAATCTCTTTAAGCTTCTGGTTGTTGGTAGCCCTGTAATAATTAGCTTCTGTCATCTGGGCAATTTGTCTTAATACATCTTCATCAATCTCCACTTCCATCTGCTGATACTGAATACCAAAGGGTGTACGTACCGGATATGGTGCCATACCCATAGTACCAACACCAATTGTATAAACACGGATATTGAATGTACGAGCGATTTCACCGGCCGTAACAGGTGATATTGAGCCCTTGTTGCTCACTCCGTCGGTTAACAAAATAATAACCTTTCCTTTTGCCTTACTATCTTTAAGACGGGTAACAGCCGTAGCCAATCCATTGCCAATGGCTGTACCATCCTCGAGCATATCATTCCGGATTTCATTTAAAAGATTAATCAGAACAGCATGATCGGTTGTCAGCGGACACTGGGTAAAACTTTCACCGGCAAAGATTACCAGCCCGATCCTGTCATTGGGCCTGTTATTGATAAAACTAATGGCAACATCTTTTGATGCCTCAAGCCGGTTGGGTTTAAAATCTTCGGCCAGCATACTGCCCGAAATATCCAAAGCAAGAACAATATCAATTCCCTCAGTAACCTCACTGCTCCAACGATTAGTACTCTGAGGCCGCGCCAATACAATTACTATTGCACTAAAAACAATCATACGCAAAGCAAAAACCAGATGACGTAAATAATAACGCCAGGTACGGCCGGCAGTCATGAATCCGCGAACATCGGAAACCTGTAATGCCGACTCTTTTGAATTGCCCTTCCAAATATACCAACCAAGAGCTGGCAAGATAAACAGGAGTAAAAGCAAAAACCACGGATTAGCAAATGTTACAGCATTCATGACTGGCTCTCCTTTCCCGGCAAATGCTGCGCCGTCTCATCTAATACCTCATCCTGTTTTGTTGTGAGTACAATATGATAAACCGTTTGCATGGCCTGATCACATTCATCAGCCAGAGGAATATGTTTGGCAAATTTCACCAAATCGGCTGTTGACAATAACAGAGCCATGCGGTCAAAAGTAATAGAATCGAGCAGATGCATTCGTCTGAACTCAGCCAGTATTTCATCAGTGACCTGCTCCATACTGTTCATCGAATAACGATTATCGAAATATGTGCGAAGAATATCGGTCAACCGTGAGAAATAGAGTTTATATTCATTCTTTTGCCAGAGCCGCTCTTCCTTGAGCAAATCCAATTGGTTTAGGGCAATTCTGTGAGCCGGCTCTTTGGGCTTAGGCAAACCAAACAGCGGCAATTTATTGCGCCGCACACGGATGTAATAATACACACCCGCTGCCAAAGCTAACAGTAATAAAGATATCAGTATGTATGGGAGCAATTCCCTGAATGTAACCGGAGCGCCCAAAGGTGGCTTTATATCTTTTATTACTGTTGCGGTATCAACATTAACCGTAAATACCGATAGAAATGTTTCACGGCTCACCAACGTATCGAAACCATCTTTCCACCGGACAATAAACGGGTAACCAGGAATACGGTGCATACCACTATCGAAAGATGTAAACGTATAATACTTTTTAAAAATCTGTTCTCCTTTTTCCGAGAAAGACGTATCAATGACAGATGTATCAAGGATCTCAATCCCTTTAATGGTATCCGGCACTTGAGGAAAAACGGCCTCAATCCCTTTATCAGCCACCAGTTCAAGGGTAAACCGAACCTGATCGCCGATAAGAATAACACTTGTATCAAGCTTGGCCTCAATGCTGATTCTTTGGCTGAATGCAGCAGCCGTAAATAAAAAAATGAATAATATAACCACTCTGTTTTTCATCTCCTCTTAAGCAAAGAAATCAGTGGTTTAACATAATCTTCGTCAGTGCGTATAGCAGTCCAGTCGAGCCCCGAACGCATAAATACGTCCTTTAGTTTTAATCCGGCATCGCTGAACCATTGGGCATATCGATTGCGAACCTGTTGTGATGAGGTATCGAGGATAAAGAATTTTCCGGTTTCGGCATCCCGTACTTTAAGCAAGCCGGCAGCGGGCAATTCCGTCTCGTGTTTATCATAAATACGCAAAGGGATCAGGTCGTGCTTTTTACCGGCAATCTTTAAAGCATCTTCGAACAAGGGTTGTTTGGAGTCCGAATCAAAATCAATAAAATCGGATATTACAAAACTAATACTCCGTTTCTTTATAGCATTCGTCAGATAGCGCAAGGCAACCGTTATATCGGTCTTTTTACTTTGAGGTTTAAACTCAAGCAATTCACGGATCACCCGGAGAATATGCTGGCGTCCTTTTTTGGGTGGGATAAATTTCTCGACATGATCAGAAAAAAGTATCAGTCCGATTTTATCATTATTCTGGATAGCGGAGAATGACAGCACTGCCGATATCTCGGTAATCAGTTCACGTTTAAGCCGGCTCAGAGTTCCGAAATTGCTTGATCCGCTGATATCCACCAGTAACATAACCGTAAGTTCCCGCTCTTCTTCATAAATTTTCACAAAGGGATGATTAAAACGTGCGGTAACATTCCAGTCAATATTACGGATATCATCGCCATACTGATATTCGCGAACCTCGCTAAAGGTCATACCGCGACCTTTAAAGGCACTATGATATTCACCTGCAAAAATATTTTTTGAGAGGCCCCGGGTTTTAATTTCAATCGTGCGGACCTTCTTCAGCAACTCAGTTGTTTCCACAGCCAACGCATTTAACAATCATTCCATTTTTTTTGTAATAATTGAAAAAAACCATTGACCTTTCTGCAATTCCACAGTATAGGTTATTCCATTTTCTGTAAACTTCCATTTATTGTTGCCAAGGGACTCGTAGCGGGCGTTCAGATCGGTTAGCTCTTTGCCAAGGTGTACATAATGACTCATCAATTTAACAGAGGTACACACATCATTTTTTGAAAGGAAAAAAAGGATGGTTTGTTCTCCGTAGCTGTCCTGGTATTTCAGATAATTATATGAATCATTGATCACCTTCTGACGCTCAAAGTCGGGCTTATTAACCTTCATGGCCTCGATAATCTGATCTTTATCCATACCAATATAGTTTTGTGCCTGAAGGATGCAATCCAACAACAATAGTGCAGAAATAATCAATGTGTATTTTTTCATTCTAAATCAGATTAAGGTACTTCAACACTATTCAATATTCCGGATAGAATATCGAGCGTAGTAATATTCTCTGCCTCGGCCTCATAGGTAAGACCGATACGGTGTCTCATCACATCCGGACAAACGGCACGGATATCTTCAGGAATCACATAACCTCTTCGTTTAATAAAGGCATAACTTTTTGCTGCCAGAGCAAGATTAATGCTGGCTCTGGGAGATGCCCCGTAATTAATCATATTAACAAATTTCTGCAGGTTATACTTGTCGGGATATCGCGTTGCAAAAACGATATCGAGGATATACTTTTCAATTTTCTCATCCATATACACCTCTTTTACCACCGATCGTGCCTTAATAATATCTGATGGTTTTATCACTGTATTCGCTTTCACCGGCTCTTTGCCGATATTGCGGTGGATAATCAGTTTTTCTTCTTCCATTTCGGGATAGGAGATTACCACTTTCAACATAAATCGGTCTACCTGCGCTTCAGGCAAAGGGTAGGTTCCTTCCTGTTCGATGGGGTTTTGAGTAGCCAGCACCAAAAATGGCTGATCGAGCTTAAATGTTTCAGCACCAATAGTTACCTGCTTTTCTTGCATGGCCTCCAGCAATGCGCTCTGTACTTTTGCCGGCGACCGGTTAATTTCATCAGCCAGAATAATATTAGCAAAAATAGGGCCCTTACGCACCTGAAACTCCTCATTACGCGGACTATAGATCATAGTACCTATAAGATCGGCCGGCAAGAGATCAGGAGTAAACTGAATAC
>CAZRNJ010000236.1:0-4166 GCA_964601385.1 uncultured Bacteroidales bacterium
AATCAATGCAATGCGAAGATAATTTATTCAGTGAACCGACTTCAAGCACACCAATCACCATTTCATTATATTTAAGAGGGATTAAGAGTAGTCCGCGGGGCTTCTCCTCTCCCAGTGCCGATGAGATCGTAAAATAGTCATCCGGAACAATTTCGATATATGTTGCCTCTTTTTCAATAAAACATGCACCGATCAATCCTTCGCCGATCATAAACCGGCGTCCTGTTTTGAAACGGCTGATACCATAGCCGGCAACGAGTTCCAGAAATCTGTCATTTTCATCATCCTCATTCAGCAAGCACACACAACCCTGATTAGCGTTAATATATTGCACAAGATTTTTAATAAAGCGTTTGAGAAGCGCATGAATATCATCACGGTCACGGCCAAGCAGTTCGCTAAATTGCGCCAGTCCCTGGTTAAACCAGTTTTGCAATGCTTCAAGTTCCTTACTACGCATCAGCTCTTGATTTTTAGCGACCAATTCCTCTTTCTGGAGTTCTACTTCCGAAACGGCCTCTTCAATACGCGCCTGCAGAATATCTTTATCCCGCCTGATATGCTGAAAACGAATAGTAATATACTTATAAACTGTATACCCGATGAGCAAAAAAAGCAAAACAATAAACCACCAGCGACGATAAACAGGCGGAATAATAATGATGTTTAATTTCAGCCCATCGTCATTCCATACACCATCGTTATTACTGGCCCTGATGTGTAGCAGATATTCGCCGGGATTCAGATTGGTATAGGTTACAAAACGCCTGTCCGATTGAACATAATTCCAGTCATCATCAAAACCAATCAGTTTATAGGCATATCTATTTTTTTCCGGAGCAATAAAATCGAGCGCTGCAAACTCAAACGAAAAAACATTCTCCCTGTAAGACAGTCGAAGCTCATTTGTTTCAGTAATTGCCTTTGGAAGAATAATCCTGGTTGCATTTCGATATCCTATGGGAACCGGTTTATTATAGATTAAAAAATTGGTAAGTACAACAGGCGGCTTATCGGGGTTATCACGGATACTATCAGGATAAAAAGCAACCATCCCTTTACCACAACCAAAATACAGGCGTCCGTCGGCTGCTTTGGCTGCGGCGCCCGGACTAAATCCATTATCGGCAATACCATCTTCTTTTGAGTAATTTTTCACCTCATGCGTTTTAAGATTAAACCTGCATAATCCGTAATCAGTACCAAGCCACAGATTCCCTTTATCATCCTCAACGATACACATCACCAAATTACTCGGAAGCCCCTTCTTCATATCAAATCGTGTGAATTTGCCTGTTTTCCGGTCGAAAATATTTAAACCCTGACCGGTTGCAAAGCACATCACCTTGCTTTTTGTTTCGTAGATATGATTGATAGTATTATTGCTGATACTTGTACTGTCTTCAAGGATATTTGAATAAACATTTTTTTTATTCGTGCGGGGATTATACATGGTAACACCGCTGCTGCGCGTACCAAACCACATCACACCCTGTGAATCTTCAAGAATACTGAATACTGTAGCGTCATTAAGAGGAAAAACAGGTATCGGATAGATAGTCACCGGCTTTTCACCAAGATCCTTAACTTTTGCCACGTGCAAACCTCCTGCATACAGTCCAATCCACAAATTTCCCCGGCTATCTTCATACACCATCCGAACATTAGCCGTATTCTTTCCAAGATCATCTGAAAAATTTCCGGTTCCAAACATAATTCTAAACGAATCTCTGGCAAACACTTTTATTCGCTGAACACCCGCTCCGTCATATCCAATCCATAAATTATCAGATACATTATTATGAATTGATGTCATCTTAAACAGATAATCGGGGCCTGCCGGTCTGTAAAAAGCACGCTTAAAAGTATTTCGTTCCGGACTCAGCAGATTGAGTCCATTATAGGTAGCAGCCCAAACATTCTGGTACTTATCCACAAAAACAAAACTAACCGTTGAATTTGAGATTGAGCCCGGATTCCATGACTGATTGGTATAATTCACAAATTTCTTCTTATTCGGATTAAACTTATTTACACCAGCGCCGGAACATCCGACCCAAATAACACCGCTACGGTCTTCAAACATAGACCAAATCCTGTTGCCACTAATAGAAAATGGATCGGTAATATCATATTGATACGAAACAAATTTGCCGGTTACAGGATCAAACAGGTTCAGTCCGCCGCCAAATGTAGCAACCCACAGGTTACCTTTCGTGTCTTCCATGATCTTTTCCACCCTTGTATTGCTAATGCTGTTCGAATCGGCCGGGTCGTGTTTATAGAGTTTAAATTTCATATTCTTCCGGTCAAAAAGAATCAGTCCGCCATGATATGTGCCAAACCACATATTTCCCTTACGGTCTTCCATTATTGTCCGTACCACGGTATACTCAAGAACAGGATGCTCATTATAATAATCATTAAATTTGACAAATTGGTTTTTGTTTCTGTCGAAGCGGTTCAGGCCATCGGTGAAGTTACCGATATAAAGATCACCTTTAGAGTCCTCGTATAATGTCCAGATATTATCACTGGAAATAGAATTTGGATCGGAGGTCTTGTGGCGGTAAGCAATAAATGTACCCTTTTCACGGTTCATCAGGTTAAGCCCGCCATCCGTTGTACCAATCCAAAAATTGCCAAGATGATCTTCCAATATGGCTTTCACCTTGTTACTGCTGATACTGGCTGGATTATCGGGGATATTTTTATAATGTATAAACCGTTCTGTTTCATAATTAAAACAATTCAGTCCGCCCCCGTCAGTACCAATCCAGAGTCGTCCGGCCTGATCCTCAAAGATTGTGTTTATGGCATTACTGCTGATACTGAATGAATCGCCGGCCTCCGGCTTATACACTTTAAAGTTGTATCCGTCAAACCGGTTCAAGCCGTCCCATGTCCCGAACCACATAAAGCCGCGCCTGTCCTGCAAAATACAATTGACCGTACTTTGGGATAATCCGTGCTGCACCGAATAACTGGTAAAACGAATTTCATTTTTTTGAGCATATACCCAAAAATTAACACAAACCAAAAGCGATATAAGTGAAATTCGTTTCAATAGAGAACTAAATGATTTCTTAAAAGTATAAAAAAACTATCGAACCCGTATTCATCTTTAAAAAAATTGCCGTAAACATAAGGGTAAGCGACAAATTATGTGTAATAAATATAAGAGAATGTCATGAATAAAAAGATTAACATAAGGAATAAAAGCCGGATGGATTTGCGCAGAGCAATTCCCTATGTTGCATTTAACTCACATACAGGAATATTTCATGGAGTAACCCGTCAGGGGATAAACTGGCCGGGAATCATCCGGGGTTCTCAATCGAATCAGCGGAAACAGACCAGGACGTTTAATAGTATTCTTTTTTAGATTGCTGCAAGCAATCCGCCATCTACATAAATTATTTGTCCGTTGATATAACTGCTTGCTTTAGATGCCAGGAATACGGCAGTGCCAACCAGTTCGGCAGGATCGCCCCAGCGTGCGGCAGGAGTCCTGTTCTTAAGCCATGAATCAAATTGCGGATCCTCGGCCAAAGAATTGGTCATATCGGTAATAAAATATCCCGGGCCTACCCCATTAATCTGAATATTGTATCGGGCCCATTCCACACACATAGCGCGGGTGAGCATCCGCAAACCACCTTTGGATGCGGCATACGGCGCAATGGTTGGCCTGCCCAATTCGCTCATTAATGAACAGATGTTGATAATCTTGCCCTGCCTCCGTTTGATCATTCCCTTCACCACTGCCTTCGAAACAATAAACGCGCTTGTGAGATTGGTATCAATAATCTGTTTCCAGTCCTTCTCGGCAAAATCTTCCAGGGGCTTACGAATCTGGATGCCGGCATTGTTAACCAGCACGTCTATGGGGCCTACTTCTTTTTCAATGCGGACTATTTGCTGATTCACTTCAGCACTATCATTAACATCAAAAACGTAACCATGCACATTTAAACCCCGGTGTATAAGTTCAATCACTGTATTCTGCATTTTGGTCTCATTTCTTCCATTAATGATAACCGTTGCGCCATGCATTGCCATCCCTTTGGCCAGCGTATAACCAATCCCGCCACTTGAACCGGTGATCAGTACCACTTTATTTTTTATATCAAATGAATCCATAGTTAATTAGGTCTTACGGACTG
>CAZRNJ010000237.1:0-1756 GCA_964601385.1 uncultured Bacteroidales bacterium
TGTTCATGCTACATGTTAGAATGTTTAATCTACTTTTTAATAAATGTATTGAAATCCGGGTTTAATACCTCTGGCCATACACTGGCATGAAGTTTCTTATACTCATCGTACTTGCCAGGCGCAAGTTTAATAACCTGTCCAAATCTTTGCATATCAAATTTTAGTTATTTTATTATTTCTTGAATGATTTTTCTGAACCAATCCATCTGTTCATCTGGCGTCATATTGCTATTATCAAGCACCACTGCATCATGCGGTTTAATTAATGGACTTTCAGCGCGGTGTGTATCGTTAAAATCGCGTTCCTCAAGATTTTTTGCAACCTGTTCAAATGTTATCCGCTCACCCTTCTCAAGCAACTCTTTTAAACGACGCTGAGCCCGCACCTCAATCGTTGCTGTCATAAAAATCTTCAGTTCTGCATCGGGAAACACTACGCTTCCAATATCGCGGCCATCCATCACAATCCGCTTATTGCTTCCCATGCGGCGCTGAAGATCTACCATCTTCTGACGTACTGATTTAATTTTACTGATGGTACTTGCTTTCCCCGACATCTCAAGCGTACGGATTTCCTTCTCGACATTCACATCATTCAGTATCGTCTCCGCGAGTCCGGTGGTCGGGTTATACCGGAAATCAATAACAATCAAAGGAAGCAGCAGGTCAACTTTTTCTGTAATAACCTCATCACCCTGAAAACCATTATGCCGCGAAAAAAATAAGGCAGCAGCTCTGTACATTGCGCCACTATCTACATAGATGTATCCGAGTTCTTTAGCTATTTGTTTTGCAAACGTGCTTTTTCCACACGACGAATAGCCATCAACGGTGATCACCAGATTAGATTTGAATGGTTTAATGAATTGCTCCATGATGATTACGAAAAAAAGCGTTAAGGTCAGTACTTAAAGAAAAATGATTAGTTCCTCCTGCTACATGATACGACGCGCGGCCATAGCTGATTTGAAACATATAAACTTTAATCCCGAAGCCCCAGGAAAACCCAACCATTGATACCCGTTCGGGGATTTTCAGTTCCTCCCGTCTCAGATAATTATATCCCATACTGATATAAAAACCTTTAACCGGTATAACCTCAAGCCCAATGATCATATGGCGCATAAATTTATCCCCATAGTCAAGAAACCAGTCAAAATCATTCGATCCGCTTGTCAGGGTATCGGCCGGCAATAGCTCCTGTTCCTCCGATTCGGTCTCATCCTCGGGTTTATCATAGGTAAGGTCAGGCATCTGAAGCTGATGTGCTGTAACAGAAATACGAAATGGAGCATGCCGCAGCTTATGTGAAACACCCATTAAAATCTCGAAGGGCAGCGGCTCGCGGTTATGTCTGGTATACGTCGTAATCTGACTCCCCATATTCTTCAGCACCAACCCTGCCGTGGTCAGACGCCTGTTGCTGTGATACACAATTCCTGCATCAGCAGCAATACCATACGAACGATACCGTTCAAGATAAGATGCCAGTGGTTTAATATTTACACCAAACGTAAAACAACTGTCAATAGCCCTCGACCAGTATAGGTTAAGCGCATATTCAGTTGCGCCGAAAGCGCCGATTTTCTCACCTGTAACATCCGCTTCAATAAATTTACCATAATTAATATAATGAATGCCAACCGCCAGATTGCCGATTTTTTCATAACTATGCGCATACGAAAAGTAACCGTAATTAATATCCATAAAGTAATCGGTGTAGTTCATCACTAACTGGTTTTCCATCGAACGGTCG
>CAZRNJ010000237.1:1766-4165 GCA_964601385.1 uncultured Bacteroidales bacterium
GTCGAGCAATGCGGGATTTTGAAAGGCCATGGCCAGATCGTTATCCCGCAGCGATACCAGCTTGCCACCCATAGAGGCGATATGCGCCGAATTAGCCATACTTAAAAACTGATATGTGCTGGTGCCGCCAATCTGCGCCTTCAGCATGACTGCTGTCCCAAGAAAAAAAAGATATATACCGGCTAAACGCATGCTTTTACCTAACAAAAATAAATAACGTCAATTGATGATTTTAAGTGTGCGCCTCGACAGAAAAAACCTTCCGGGGTCTTCATTAAAAGTCTGTTAGTGCCCTGATAAAAAGACCGGGGGCTGAATCAACCCATTTAATAAACGTGGTGTCAGCGGCATTGTACTGCGGTATAAACGCCAGCAGACGGCTCAGATCAAAGGTTATTCCACTGATGCCTGCGCCTGATTTTACTGCATCTATGGCATTGCATTGCTGCTCAAAATGGCCTCCTGTAGGAACCATATATACCGGCTTGCGCATATACATGGCCTCACATACCGATTCAAAGCCGGCAGTGGATGAAAAGGCCTTGCAGTTCTTCATCATCTCCAGAAACTTTACATCATTTATTTTATGCCAGGTAAGATTTTCATGAATCACTTCCTCTTCTTTTTCGTTCCTTGCATCACTGAAAAAGTGTACCGGTATATGCTTATTGTCAATATGCCAGCGTGTAATCTCTTCGCGGTATCCATCATTTAAAATATAGGCGAGAATATAATCACCTGCAGTAGTTGATGCGTTTAGCGCTTCACTTCGCAACAGAGGAGGAACAACCACTACCTTGTGTTCCGGAACATCGCTCAACGCACGAAACGACAAGGCCAGCCGCCGGTCAGCTCCAAATGAAAAAATTTTATTCGCCAGCATGAATGATATTCGATCCATCCATTGTTTCTTTGGAAATTCAAATTCCGGGTGATAAGCCAAAAACTGGTGACCAATACAGACATGTTTTATGCCCGGCCGGTGCAATAAAAAATAAAGCCCTCCAACCAACTCATAAAAATTAATGATAACATCTGGTTTAAACTTTTTTACCGCTTCTCTGATCATCCGGATACTGTTAAAATATACCCCCGACCGGCGAATATTATAAATGACCGAAGGTAAAAGCCGTATCCCCTTCTGGTTTTTATCAACAATAAAATTCGGACTATCGTAGGTTTCAACAGGTGCGCCAATCTTATCATAGAAAAACTGTGGAATTACGCGCCGTTCGCTCTTACCCACAAACACCTTCACCACCTCATGGTTATTTTGTTTGAGTAATAATGATAATGTTATGGCCTGCGTCATGTGGCCCCTGCCCTCACCCTGTACCAGAAATAAATACCTCATGGCTTACTGCTTTTTGGTACTAAGATAACAGTTTTTTCTGCTTCAACCGGGCTTTGACACAAGAACTGAAACAACAAAACCACTGATTGGCCGATAACCGGGATGAATTGCCGGTTACCCGGATTATAACAAAGCGTCGAGTTTTGCCTGCAGATTGGCTTTGGGAACAGCACCAACCTGTTTATCAACAACCTGTCCATTTTTAAAAAACAGAATAGTTGGGATGTTTCGTATCCCATAGGTTGAAGCAACATTAGGATTACTATCTACATCCACCTTACAAACTACAGCACGGCCTTCATACTCTTCCGAAAGCTGTTTCACTGAAGGTGCGATCATATTGCAGGGTCCGCACCATACGGCCCAGAAATCTACAAGTACCGGCTTGTCTGATTTTAAAACCACCTCGGCAAAATTGCCGTCATTTACATCTATTGTCATATTGTTAAAGTTTAAGATTTAATGCTTTTTAGCGGAATGCAAAATACTAAAAACTTTTTATTTGTACACGATTAATATGATCCTGAGCCAAACAGGTTATAAGGATGGTGCGATAGGACGTTGTTAAAGAACAAAGCGATACAATCGCGCGGTAGCGGGGTGATAATGAACTGGCTAAAAACAAACAATATCAGGCAAGTGCAATACATGGCAGGGCATAAAAGCATAAGAAGCACAGAAATGTACAGAAACCAAGATTTAACGGACTTAACAAAGCAGTTGGAATTGTTCCATCCATTGAGATAAAACTCAATAAAACCAACACTTTTAAATTTGGAATTATAATATAGTCCAAATGTCATCCGTATAATGCCTTGCTCGCTGTAGCTTAGTAATAGCGAAAGCGATGCTTTGCTCCGCTGCCCGCGTGTCGCCGAAGCTTCAGCGGAGGCACAAGCTACGCGAAAGCGATGCCGATGTACAAATGTTTAGTCCATTTACATTGGACTATTACATTTGTCCAATCGGTATTACAACCCTGGACGAACGGGGGTTTAAAATAATCGCATGTTTTACAAATAGTTACATTCTTTCTAAACACAAT
>CAZRNJ010000238.1:0-4126 GCA_964601385.1 uncultured Bacteroidales bacterium
GTTTAAAGCAGGTGTATGGTGTGTTGGAATGGGATCACAACTTATTACTAAAGAATCACTGGCAAATAACAATTTTGCCGCCATCACAAAGAAATGTGCCGATGCATTGGAAATCGTAAAAAAAGTCAGACCTAAAATATAATATATCTATGTGCACCTTTTTTAAGAGAGATAGACAAAACCACTTCGCCCGAAAAAAAATATACACTGTAAAGACAAATGCAACAATATCTCGAATTACTGGAGCATGTCATGGCTCATGGGAATGAGAAAAAAGACCGTACGGGCACCGGCACAAAGAGCATCTTCGGTTACCAGATGCGGTTTAATCTGAATGACGGATTTCCGTTGCTCACAACAAAAAAAGTACATCTTCGGTCTATCATCCATGAATTATTATGGTTTCTCAAAGGAGATACAAACATACGTTATCTTCACGAAAACAATGTTACCATCTGGGACGAATGGGCCGATGAGCAGGGAAACCTGGGCCCTGTATATGGCTACCAGTGGCGCTCATGGCCTGTAGGTGACGGCACTTCCATTGATCAGATTACAGCCCTGATTGAAGGAATAAAACAAAATCCCGATTCACGCCGCCATATCGTCAGCGCATGGAATCCGGCGCAAATAAATAAAATGGCACTCCCACCCTGTCATGCACTTTTTCAGTTTTATGTTTCAGATAAAAATATTTCGTGCCAGCTCTACCAGCGTAGCGCCGACATTTTCCTCGGCGTTCCGTTCAACATCGCATCCTACTCGCTGCTGTTGATGATGGTAGCCCAGGTTACCGGCTTAAAACCATTCGAATTCATCCATACATTCGGGGATGCGCATATCTATCTTAACCATATCGAACAGGTAAAACTGCAATTATCACGCAAACCCCGGCCATTACCGCAGATGAAAATTAATCCGGCAGTGAATGATATTTACTCGTTCCGGTTTGATGATTTCACGCTTGAGAACTACGATCCCCATCCGGCCATCAAAGCAGATATTGCTGTTTAATTTTTTTAACAATGAAAAAAATTTCGATTATTGTAGCCATCGCACAAAACAATGCAATTGGATTAAACAACCGGCTGCTTTGGCACATACCGGCCGACCTTAAACGATTCAAAAAATATACAACCGGACAAGTTGTGGTGATGGGAAAAAATACCTTCTTTTCACTCCCTGAAAAATACCGTCCGCTACCCGACAGAATCAATATCGTGATTTCAGATAACCCGGCCGATGATTTTAACGGATGCATCATGGCCTACAATATTGAAGATGCAATAGCCAAACTAAAGCCCGATAAAGAAAACTTTATTATTGGCGGAGCAAGTATCTACACTGCGTTTTACCCTCTGACAGACAGATTATATCTCACGGTAGTGCATAAAGATTACGAAGCCGACACCTGGTTTCCAGCGATTGACTATTCGCAATGGGAACAATTATCATCTGAAGATTTTCCTGTAACACCGGATAATACTGTTTATCACACCTTCAGTATTTACCAGAGAAAAAGATGAGATCGCTCTTATTGATATTATCTGTGTGTACGCTCCTGACAGTAAAGGGCCAGCCCGATGCTATAACAGGTATCTGGTTGACGGATAAAGCTCAGTCACAACTCCGGTTCGAAAGAAATAAAAACGGAAAATATGACGCACATCTTGTATGGATAGAGCCGGAGGGCAGAAACAAGAAAGATGTAAAAAACCCTGATCCGGCATTACGCGGACGTCCGCTCAAAGGGATTGTCATTATTTCTGATTTATGCTTTGATGCCCAAACAAATGAATGGACCGGCGGTTTGGCCTACGATCCGGAAACCGGAAACCGCTACGACTGTTTCTGCCGGCTCAGCAAGGATAAAAACACACTATACCTTAAGGGCTTCCTCTTTGGCATGCGATGGATAGGACGCACAACAGAATGGAGACGTGAAAAAAATATCAGACCTGAATAATCATTGCATTATGCATAAACAAAAACTCATTGCTGTTATTTTATTTTCTGTTCTGAATATAGCGCAAGGACAGTATTTCAAACAGAACGGCGGACTGCGTTTTGATTTTAACCTGTGCGGAGACAAGGACACCACTATTATTACGATTAATAAAATAATCCAGGAGCCCTTCAATAGCCGTAGCACAGGGCAATTCATTGACACGTTCGATTACGGAACTTTCCGCATAGATGTCGCCGACAGCTCAACCGGTCAATTGCTTTACAGCCAGGGCTTCGGCACCCTGTTTGATGAATGGCAGACAACAGCAGAGGCGCAAACCATTGATCGTTGTTTTATTCATTGTTGCAAAATCCCTGAGCCGGTACATCCCGCAAAAATCACTATCCGTCAGCGCGGCAAGACACAGCAGTATAAAATTGTTTTTCACGATTTTTTTAATCCGGCAACAGCTCATCTTTCAAAACCAATACCTCTGCCCTTTGAACCGGTCCCTGTATGGTATTCAGGAGATCCTAACATAAAACTCGATTTTGTATTACTGGCAGAGGGATACAAAAAAAATGAAATGAAAAAATTCAGGAAAGATATAAAAGGCCTTACAATAGATTTACTGTCGAGGCCACCGTTCAACCACCATCGGGAACATATCAACATCTGGTATGTAAGCAGCATTTCGGAAGAGTCGGGCACCGATGAGCCGGCAAAAAATAAATGGAGAAACACGATAATGGATACCCGGTTCAGCACCTTTAACACCGAACGTTATCTTATGACAGACAGGTACGATAAAGTATGCGATCTGGCAGCCCTAGCTCCCTACGATCAGATTGTGATCGTGGTTAACACATCGGAGTACGGCGGTGGCGCCATTTATAATTTTTACAGCACTGTGAACAGCCGCAATCGTTCATCAGGTCATGTTCTCGTGCATGAAACAGGACACTGCCTGGGCGGATTGGGAGATGAATACTATACATCCGAAGTGCCCTACCTGAACCCCTATGATACATTATGCGAACCCTGGGAGCCCAATCTCACCACTCTGGTTGACTTTGGCCGCAAATGGAAATCAATGGTCAATGACAGCACACCCATCCCTACGCCACTGAATCAGCAATATATTGAACAAACCGGCGCATTCGAAGGCGGCGGGTATATGGCGAAGGGAATGTTCAGGTCCGCGCCCCTCTGCATCATGTTCAGTAATGCAGCAACTACTTTCTGTCCTGTATGTCATAGTGTACTGAAAAAGAAAATACTCTTTTATACAAAAAAATAATCCGGATGCCATCCGTATCACCATTACTTAATGGTATAAACACATCCTGCTGTGGCTTTGAACCGTATAATGGTTTGCTTTTTACCGGCTGTGGCACCTTGATCACAATCACTGGAAATGGAAACCGGCACTAATGTCTTGATAATATAGAACCGGTCGGCACCCGGACGCAACAATGCCTTATGCAATGAATGATTTCTCCACGTGATATCAACCGTCATAGCACCTCTGGCTCGTAATCCTTCCACCCGACCCTCTCTCCATTGCTGCGGCAGGGCAGGCAACAGATAAACCGTATCGCCATAACTCTGCAGAAGCATCTCGGCTACACCGGCAGTAATGGCCTGTATGGCCTGATTGCCTTCAAAAGAGGGGACTTCCTCGCTATCTTCAGGATAAGGATGTAAGCTTACACTGGTAACATTTTTCAGCAACTGGGTATAAGCATATTCCGGCTCACGTAGCCGTGCATAGAGATTAATACGCCATGCTCCCGACCATCCAACGCTATACCTGCCCCGGGCTTCAATCGTTCTCTTAACAGCAGGCAACAGTTCGGGATGATGAAGCAATAAGTCATCACCCGGGTATACTGCAAACAGATGAGAAAGATGACGGTGATCCGGTTCCGGTTCATCAAAATCATGAAACCATTCAAGTATCCGGCCATCTTTGCCCGTTTTGTAGGGAGCCAGCAACAGTAGGGCTTGTTTAAATCTGCCTGAATTCAATGTATCCTTTTTCAGTACTGATGAAGCATGAACCGTAGCATTCAGCAGATCACGAATAATCTGAATATCCATTGCCGATCCGGCAGTTATGGCAGCCGGCTCTTTAGTTCCCGGAATAAAAAACCGGTTTTCGGGACTGGTAGATGG